>JAJYPG010000011.1 GCA_021795535.1 Planctomycetota bacterium | reverse complement strand
GCGATAATCCTTCTGACCGCAACGTATCGGAATGCCGTGCGCTACCAGGCTCTCATCTCCGTTGACCGGCGCATCGCGGAATTCCTGGAGTTCCATGCCGTACCGCTGCACTGCGTGGCCACTGGACACATAAGATACGCGCAACCCCGTAACCGACGGGTCCAATCCCTGTTCCCGAATTACCCGACCCAATTCCGCCACGGCATTTGGTGTTAATGTGATCGACATTTTCGCTCCTTACGGTTTTTTCCCCTTGGAAACATCTCTTTGCCGCACGGTACATAGCGTTTTTTTGGCAATCGCAATGCCATTGCGGCCAACAGTTCCCGCGGTTCCACACCATAATTCCGGGCCGCTTCAACCATGGTTTCAAATTTCGCCATGGGGCAGCCGGGACAGGCCATACGCCTCACAACAAATTCATTGACCGCCTGCGGAAAGACGGCCAACACCTCCGATATTATTTGATGTTCGGTTACAGTTGGTGGAGTTTTGCCGGGCATTTTATCCGCCTTTCCAATGCGTATCACATGAATAAGAATATGGACCAAACCGGGTTTTCACTTTGCTCCAGAGCAAATTGCCGATGGATTTTTTTCACCTGGTGCGGGTGGGAAATCGCGGAATGGACCTTGTGCGTTTATCATGTTGCAATGCTTAAGCAGATGGAAATAGATCGGATCGCCAAAATCCTGTCGCTGGTGCCGCTTTTTAATTCCTTAAATCCGTCTGACTTAAAGGATTGTGCGTTTCTGGCACAAGAACGATTGATTAAGCCCTCAACCCTCCTCTTCCGTCAGGGCAATCAGGCCACAACGTTGTTTGTGGTTATTGACGGACAGTTTCGCGCCTCGGAAATAACCCCGGACGGACGGGAAATTCTCCATCGCTTTTTAGGTCCGGGAGACATGCTGGGGGGAATGGCCGCCGTGGGAGATATGAAGTATCCCATCTCCGCCCTTGCCGTTGCGCCTTCCCGCGTGCTGACATGGACCACTGCGGTGGTTCACCGGCTTATGGAAAAGCATCCCAAGATGGCGCTTAACGCCATGCGGTTGATGGTGCAGCGAATACAGGAATTTCAGCAGCGTTGCATTGAACTGTCCACCCAGCGGGTGGAACAACGCATTGCCCGTGCCATAGCCAGACTTGCTTCACAAACCGGACGGCGCGTGGCTGATGGCGTGCTGCTGGATGTGGCGCTTTCGCGTCAGGACCTGGCGGAAATGACCGGTACGACACTCTTCACGGTAAGCCGCCAGTTAAACCAATGGCGGGTGGCTGGCCTGGTTCGGCTGGGCCGCCGCCGTGTGACGTTGCTGCGTCCGCATGAACTGATGCGTATTGCCGAGGATTTACCCTCCACGTCCGGGTCGCCTGCGTCAGATAAACTGTCCGGCAAACATCCATATCCGAATTGAAAAAAGCCATCCATGGCGCACTTAAATTTGATTGCTTTTCCGACGCTTGGAACACGCGCTGCCTTCGCGCCCCGGATTGACAATCCGGCGCAGGCGCATCTGTTCACCAATGCCGGCAATTGTGTGCGGGGCAAGCATTCTGGCGGCCAGCGGAAAAATCTCCCGCTCTTCCATGGCGATATGGGGCTGGTACAGTTTAATAAGCTGTTCCACCAGTCCACCGAACTCATGCAATTCATCCGGCCCAATGCGCCCTTCCGCAAGCCACTGGCGGCCAAGATCATCAATTCGCTTATGAATCTGCTCCGCATGACGATGTTCCCCGGCAAGCTCCATCATCCGCGTTACTGCCGCCTGTGCTTCCGAATTATTTATTTCTTTTAATGCGGGAAATAACGACGCTTCCTCATCCTGATTGTGCCGTGGTCCCGCCTGGGTGAAATAGTCCAGCGCCGAGCGCAGGGCTTCGCGGTGTGCGTCATCCAATGAAGCGGCATTGCTGGTCCGAGAAACTTTCTGAAGATTGAATAAAAATCGTTCAATCCGCCGGTGGCAGTCCATCATCAGTTCAATGGGCTGGGAAAAATCCGCCTGTGGTTTGTCACCAATATTGACCACCATTTTATAACTCCTGTAAGGCAATCATGTTGATTTTTTGTTGCGGGCCGGGCCGCGTTTCCGAATTCCAGGGCGCTGTCTTTCAATTTCCGCAGTGGCTCGGCCAATGACTTCCAGTTGCTCCGCCGCCGCCCGGTTTTGAATTGCCCCGAATAACGATCTTTCCTCCCAGCGGACATGATCATGCAACATCCGACCCAGCGATGCGCACCACGCCACGCCCGGATCATCCGTGCTTCCGGTTGATACACCCTGTGCGGCCAGCAACCGGATGTTGGCGTGGTCATCCCGCATTCGCCGCATTTCTTCGGACAGCATCAACGGAATCAGCAGTTGTTCCTCTTCATTGAAGTGCGACCCCATTTCCGTCCGCCACGCCGCCAAAAACTCTTCGCGGGCCTTTAATCGTGCGGCGACATCGGAATTGACCGCCTGCAATAAATGCTTGGCGACGCGCAAAGCCAGGAAATGGTCGCGTGAAAACGGTTGCAGACTTTCATGACGTTTCAAAGGTGGATGGTCATCAAGCATTCCGCCGGGTTCCTTGCCGCATCCCGTCACGGAATCCACCAACACCATAGGCGGTTCCCCGGACATGCAACGTATTATTGTAGCCGCGGATCAGGGGCCGGCGAACAACTGGCGGACGATTTATCAACAGTCAGTCATGTCCGAAGATCCGGACACCTCTGAACATGAAAAAGCGACGTTATTTTTCGCTTACGAGGAACCTGGCGGCGATTTTCTGGACAGATTTTCACAGATTAAAGCCAGCGGCATACACCACGCATGCGTTGAGCGGGCAGGATTGGAAATTACTGCGGCAGCGGTGCAAAGTCATCATAACGCCAGATCAGGAACCGGATGCCTGCGGCACGGACTTCGGCGTTCTTCGCATTCTCCAGGTTCTTTGCGGTTCAAACCGTAGTGCTCGTTGAGTTGGTGATATTATCCGGGCGACCCGTGGTTGGAGTTGTGAAAATTCTTCCATTTCTTCTGGCTGTAAGCCTCTGAATCTGCTATTCTGGTCTATTGGAAAATTATGCCACGCCGCAGACGGACTGGCGAGCGAAGGCTGGGCTTTTGTCCGGAATTGTGAATTTTTAAGTATCAGGTGTCGGCAGCATGAAACGCGGAAAAACAAATCCACAGTCAACTTTGCGGAAGCCAACGGCCATTGAGTCAGTCGCCTTTGTCTCGCTGGGGTGTCCGAAAAATTTGGTTGATTCCGAGCGTATGCTCGGCCTGCTTGCCGCCGACGGTATCGGCGTGACACCCGACCACGCCTCCGCCGATGTCATAGTCATAAATACGTGTGGCTTTCTGGATGCCAGCCGGCAAGAAGGCATGTCGGTCATTCGCGAGGCACTGGAAACCAAGGAAAACGCTGGGCGAAAAGGCCGTCCGGTGCGGGTGGTGGTGGCGGGTTGTCTGGTGCAGCGTGACAAGTCGCGTCTGCTGGATGAAGCCCCCGGTATTGATGCACTGGTTGGGGTGTTTGACCGTGAAAATATTGTGCAGGCGGTGCGTGGGCCTGCGGCGGATTTGCGTCAGGCGGATAAAAACCTGGGCGAATTTCATGCCGTGACCCAGCTTATTTCCCGCCGGGACCGCGGAAAAACAGGCTACACGGATCATGATGACGCGCGTCTGCGTCTTACGCCGCGCCATTATGCCTATCTGCGTGTTTCCGAAGGGTGCAACCAGGGTTGCACGTTCTGCACCATTCCCGGCATTCGCGGGCCAATGCGCAGCAAACCGCTTCAGCAAATTCTTCTGGAGGCACGCGAACTTATAGACGACGGTGTTTTTGAGCTGAATTTAATCGGGCAGGATACCACCAGTTATGGCAAAGACATCGGGTTTGACGGCCCGGGCCAGGGCCTTGCCGGCATGCTCAAGGCCCTTGGTGGCGTGCGCGATGTCGGCTGGATTCGCCTGATGTACGCCTATCCAAGCTGTTTTACCGATGAGATGATTCACGCCATTGCCGATGCACCGAATATTGTTAAATATATTGATATGCCACTGCAACATATAAACAATCAGATACTCCACGCCATGCGTCGCAAGGTTACCCGCGCACAGATTGAAACGCTGCTGGAAAAATTACGCCGCTGGATTCCCGGCATGACCATTCGCACCACCTTTATCAGTGGTTTCCCCGGAGAAACCGAGGATCAGCACCGGGAACTGCTGAAGTTCATTCAGGATTTCGGTTTTGACTGCCTGGGCGTGTTTGAATATTCCCCAGAACCTGAAACGCCCGCGGGACGCCTCTGGCGGACCCAGGGCGTGGCGGCTGATATTTCCGCTCGCCGCAAAGAGGAAATCATGCTCGCCCAGCAGGATATTGTGCAAAAAAAGAATCAGGCCATGATTGGCCAAACCATTGATGTGCTAGTGGATCAGGCCAATAAGGCCAAACGCGCCGCAGTCGGACGTCATGCCGGACAAGCGCCCGATATTGACGGGCAGGTCCTGCTCCGCGATCTCGCGGCATCGCCAGGCGAGCTTCTGAAGGTCGAAATTGAGGGATTCAAGCACTACGATCTGGTCGGCCATGTGGTCAAAACACATCGGACCGCAACAGTTGGCTCCGCACGGGTGGCTTTACCCGTGGTGGGCGGATAGGTTTAAGTACCGTGGGTTCGTCCCGCGGCGACTCATAACGGCGCCGGTGCGTGCCATGGACTTTTGAGTGAAACGAGTGCTTTTGAATGTATAGGCATATTCCCAATATGATCACGGTGGGCCGCCTGCTGCTGACCGCTCTTTTCTTCATTGCCATTAACGTGCGCGTCTCCACCGGCCATTTTACACTTCTTATGTCCATCAGCCTGGTACTGTTTCTTCTGGCTACCGGCAGCGATGTGCTTGATGGCTATCTGGCGCGAACCTGGAAAGTGGAAAGCGCCTTTGGCCGGGTGGTGGACCCTTTTGCGGATAAAATTCTGATCTGTGGCGCGTTCGTCTTCTTGTGTACGCCGGTCATTCCCATGAGCGTTGTTTCCGCCTGTGCGTGGCCAGCGCTTTACGCTCCCACCGGAATAGCCCCCTGGATGGCCGTGGTGCTTATTGCGCGGGAATTTCTGGTGACCGGAATTCGCGGTCTGGCGGAGTCGCGTGGCATAGACTTTCGCGCCCAGTGGATGGGCAAACTCAAGATGCTTTTTCAATCCATCGCGGTGGGCGGTGCGCTGGTCTGCTTTATGGCCGCCATTCCACTGCATGGCAGCCGCCTGCTGTATGGTCTGTTGTTGACGCGTGATGTGGCAATATGGCTTACCATTCTGATAACCGTGGTATCGGCATGGCAGTATATTGTCAGTGGCTGGCGGGTGATGCGTCCAGCCTGACCACTCCGCCTGGTATCGGCGTTTTTCCCGATGAATTATCCCGCACGCGCCGACTATTGAGACATTCCGTAAATCGGCTGTCAAGTATGGCGTATGGCCGATTGGCTGTATTTTGAAGAAATAATTGAAGCAACATAAGGAGTTTGCGTATGGCCCCATTTGAAAACTTTGTTCCAGCGGTGTCCCAGGCGCTCCAGCAGCGCGTTACCAAACCGGAATGCCCTCTGTGCAAACAGACACAATGGGTTATCAATGACGTACCTGTTTCAGTCCCCGTTTTTGAAAAGACCGGTGAAATCAAGTTTCCGGGAACAGCCATGCCCATGGCGGCGCTCATTTGCCGGAACTGTGGCTATACCGCCATGCTTTCGCTTGGGGCCTTGGGAATGCTCAAGCCCAACGCACCTGTCGCATCCCCCGCCGGACAAACGCCACCCACCGCCCCCGCGGCGGAATAAGCGAACGCACCGGCCTATCAACCGGTTGGCGCAGGTCATTGGTCACTGGTTTGCGAGAAAGGCCCCTTACGCTCATTGCGACAGGTCTTCAACCGTTCTATAACCAATGCGGGCAACAGGCTGGAAAGATTGGCAAGGTCGCCGCCCATGGCCGCGATCTGGCGAATAAGGCTGCTGCTGGTGAAGCCGAATTTTTCATTGGTCATGATGAAAACGGTCTCAACCTCGGCGACAGCGCGATTGGTCAGCGCAAGCTGAAACTCATAATCCATATCAGTCATATTGCGCAGCCCGCGCACAATCGCGATAGCGCCGCGTTTCTGCACCAGCGCCACGGTCAGCCCGTCATAGGCCTCCACCGAGACATTTGTCGCCCCCCCCACCAGTTGGCGAATCATCTCCAGTCTTTCCGGTAACGGGAACAATTCGCTTTTTTCCGGATTTTTCCCAATCGCCACAATCAGATGGTCAAAGAGCTTCCGTCCCCGCATGATCACATCCAGATGGCCGAGCGTCGGTGGATCAAAAGTGCCGGGAAATACCGCAATTTTGTGATCTTTACTCATTTTATTATTTTCCATAACAGATTCCCGGAACGCATGACCGCATGCGTCTTGTGGCTCCCGGACCGCCAACTCTTCCATAATTTACCCGCGGGGGGATTGACTTGTCCAAGATTCCAAGTATTTTACCGGCGTCCGGCTGATTAAGTGCCGATGGCTTGGCGGTTCCGGCGGGAGCGCAAACAGGTGTATGAAAAGTTCGTGCGGAACCGATAAACAAAATAAGCCGCGATCAAAGCCACCGGCTATATGGAGAAAATAACATGATTGGTAACACCTCACTGGCCCCCAATATGGACCTTGCGGAATTCCCCGCGGTATTTCCCTGCGGTGCGGAGTCCGGAACGCTGTTGCTTTCGTTACACCCTGAAGGGCTTATGGTTTCCAGCCTGGCCGAAGCTCTCGGACTGGCCAATGGCGGGGAAGCGTCACCACTGGATCTGCTGGCCAAACGCCGTCGCGATCCGGACGAAGATGATTTGGACGAGGAGGAGGATGACGATCTCGACGATGATGAGGATGAGGACGAGGATGACGAAGATGACGACTTCGATTCCGATGATGATCTCGATGATGATTTCGAAAATGACGACATGGATGATGAAGACGATATCTTCTACGAGGAAGATGAAGACGAATAATGCCCCGCCGCAGATGGTGCTGATGGTAAATGAGCAAACTCGGTCCGCGTGCCATAACGCGGCCTGGGTTTTATGGCCCGGCGTTGCAGGTGAACCACACCGGATAATCGCAGCGCGGCATAGCCGCAACCAAAACATCACGTGGAGATGAGAGTGTGCGGAGGAGGATGATTTTCACGACGACGGGACGACGACGGGGTTTTTATCAACCAATTCAACCGGATGTTCCCGCGTGATATCAAGCTCGTTTTCGTTGCGGCAGTCGATATGGATGCTGAAGACTTCCGCCGCCGCCGCACCACCCAGATTGATGGAATAACGGCAAATCAGCGGCCAGATTATTTTGCGGTCTGTGTCCGGAATGGCTTTGGTTTCCACTAGGTGCGGAGCAACCCATTCAAGCCGCCCCTCACTGATGACCGATTCAGGCAGTTCCACTTTTTTCAACGATTCAAAGCAGAACATTAACCAATGCCCGCGTCCCTCATACGCCCGCTCGGAAACAATTCCGCAGAGCCGGATATCCGCAAGTTCAAGCTTCGCACCAGTTTCCTCCCACACTTCACGCAGCGCGCACTGATACGGCGATTCCCCCACACCCTGTTCCAGCTTGCCACCCACCGGAGAATAAAGGTCCTGATTTGGCGGCTTGGCGCGGTGCAAAAGCAGCAGTTTGCCTTCCTCATTAAAAATGTAAATCAGCGTTGCAATTTTGTATGGCAGATCCATTTTTCGCCGTAATTCCTTCCGTGTTTTGCGGCGTAGCCGTAATAGTGGTTGTTGAGCCTGCTACGGTTCCGACAAACCGCACCCTTCCCTGCGTTCCACTTTGCAACGTTCTCCTGCTCCCTGGCCCTTGGCAACGCCGCCGGACACAGAGCTTTGTACAACGGAGGCGGAGGGATTCGAACCCCCGGACGAGTTTCCCCGTCACCGGTTTTCAAGACCGGCGCATTAAACCGCTCTGCCACACCTCCGAAAACAGTTGTCGCACACTACTTTACCCGCCGCCGTCATTATTTCCAAGACGTCAGAGGGTCATTTCGTCGCACCGGACGTAGGGAATTTCCGGAAATATCGCTTTTCGCGCCAAATTATTGGTGGCATAAATGCCACAGGCAAGACGGCCATCCGCGATGAATGGTGTGCCGGGGCCGCATTTGCCACTGATAAATTTCCGGGATACCGGCGGGGAGCTATCGCGACGATTGGTTTTCCGGCATAAAATGGATGGAGCAGACAACTTGGAAAGCTTTCAGCATGAATTCACACGCGGGTTTACCAACAGCGACGCCCCCCCTAGACACGCTGCACATCATCGCCCTTATGAGTGGCACCAGCGTGGATTCAATTGATGGCGTTCTGGTGGAAATCCGCGGTCAGTTGCCGAATATTGCAGTTCAGGTCCGGGATTTTGCCGAACAATATTGGCCGCCGGAACTCCGGCGCCGTCTGCTTCTGGCAATGGCCCCGGCCAGCGTTGCCACGGCGGAAATATGCGAGCTAAACATTCTTGCGGCCCGGGAGTTTGCCGCGCTGGCCAATAAACTGGTGGACAGGAGCGGGCTTGCGCCAGCGCAAATTCAGGCCATCGCCAGCCATGGCCAAACAATCTGCCATCTTCCGCCAGGGCCCGACAGGCCCACTGGCAGCACGTTGCAAATAGGCGACATTTCAACAATTGCCCAACTCACGGGGCGGCCCACGATTGGAAATTTCCGGACTGCGGATATGGCCATGGGCGGACAAGGTGCACCGCTGGTGCCGCTGGCGGACCAGATTCTGCTTTCACACAAACAGTTATACCGATGCGTGCAGAATATAGGGGGTATCGCGAATGTTACCGGTCTTCCCCCCACCGGTGAACATGGCTCGAGGGTGTGCGCGTTTGACACCGGACCGGGAAATATGCTTATTGATGCATTGGTGGAACTGCTGTCAAACAATGAAAAAAGACATGATGAACAAGGCCGTTGGGCTGCACGCGGAAAAGTGGAATTACCGTTGCTGGAGGAGCTTAAGTTGCATCCGTTTTTCACAATTGCGCCACCCAAAAGCACGGGGCGTGAGGATTTTGGACGACAGTTGGCCGAAAGGCTGGTGGCCGGGAATCCAGGAATGCCGCCGGAAAATCTACTGGCCACGGCCACGGAACTCACAGCATGGAGTATCGCGAATGCCTACCGATGCCTGCTGCCGCGGTTTCCGGAGGAGGTAATTGTGTGCGGTGGCGGAATTTACAATGATTATCTGATGGCATGTTTGAATCGTCATTTGTTTCCGCAAGGCGAGTCCGCAGTGAAATTCATAGACGCCTTCGGCATTCCCAACAAGGCTCGCGAGGCAGTCTGTTTTGCCATTCTGGGATGCGCGTGGTTGCAGGGCTTCCCGGGTAACCTGCCAACGGTCACAGGTGCGGCCAAAGGCGTTATTTGCGGCCAGTATGCCCAGCCCTGACAACTGGTTTCCAGCCTTTGGTCGGCAGTGAAAAAAGTCGGCAATGGGTGAAGTATGGCCCGATATTCCCGGATCGCCTGAAGATGGGATGAGAATTTTCACATCCCGATTCGGATCGGGATGATAAAAACAGGCAGGCCCCAACGAGTCATTCTGTTCCGCTGAAACGGTTGCCTGCGGCATTTCATGGTATAATTCAGCCCCGGTTTCCCAACGTATGGGAATTGTTTGATGTCCCCCGGTGGAAGGTGGGTTTGAACATGGTTGCTGTTTGCTTTTATTTTCAGATACATCAGCCCGATCGCCTGAGACGGTACGGGGTTTTCGACACTGAAGCGGATTATTTCGACCGCAATGTCAATCGCGAATATATGCAGAGTATCGCCCGCAAATGTTATTTGCCCGCCAATAGGGTACTGCTGGATTTGTGCCGCCGTTTTGGCAATTCCTTTAAGTTTTGTGTCAGCATAACCGGAACAGCACTGGAGCAATTCGAACTTTATGCGCCCGACGTGCTCGAATCGTTCCGGCAACTCGCGGACACGGGTTGTGTGGAATTTCTCTGCGAAACGTATTACCACAGTCTGGCGTTTCTTTATTCACCGGAGGAATTTCATCAACAAATTCGCCTGCATCGCCATACGATCAAACGTCTTTTTGGCCAAAATCCGCGCACCTTCCGCAATACCAACCTCATGTATTCCAACGAGGTCGGCCGACTGCTTGGGTCACTGAAACTTGATGCCGTGATAACGGAAGGCTGGGAGGCGGTTCTTGGCTCGCGTAATCCCGGTCTGGTCTATCAGGTGCATCGGGAACAGATTCGCCTTCTGCTGCGCCACTATCATCTAAGTGATGACATTGCGATACGATTCTCCTGCCGGTCGTGGTGCCAATGGCCGCTGATGGCCGACACGTACGCGCGCTGGCTGAACGGAATTAACGGCCAGGGTTCGCTGGTTCTTCTGGGAATGGATTACGAAACCTTTGGCGAACGCCACCCGGCAAGTTCGGGGATTTTTGAATTTCTGGCGGCATTACCCGATTATGTTCTGGCTCTGGGCGATACGTTCAAAACGCCATCCGATTGTATCGGCACGTTTCCCGCGGTGGCGGATCTGAATGTGCCGCGAAATATCTGCTGGACCGACGCGCAGCGCGATTTGTCCCCCTGGCTGGGCAATGCGATGCAGGCCAACGCCCTGCAGGAACTTTACCGGCTTGAAGAGGTGATCAAGCTGCGCAATGATGCCCGACTTTTGATGGATTGGCGCCGCCTGACCACCAGCGACCATTTTTACTATATGAATGTGCGGCACTTTGGCGATGGGCGGACACCATCATTCAGCACCTACGAATCGCCTTACGATGCCTACATGAATTACATGAGTGTGCTGGACAATCTCTCCGCGCGGGCACGCTGAACCGGACACCCTGAAATGCAGGCCATGGGTCTATTTGCCGGCGGATTTGTCCTGATGGTTTTATCCGGTTACCACTGCGGCCTGTTCATCGGCATGATAGCTTGACCGTACCAGTGGACCGGACTCCACCGCTGAAAAACCCATTTCCAGAGCGGTCTGTTTGAAACCGGCGAACTGGTCCGGGGTTATCCAGCGGTCAATGGGCAGATGCTCGCGTGTGGGCTGAAGGTACTGTCCCAGCGTCAAAATATCGACATTTTGTGCGCGAATGTCCCGCAGCGTGCTGACAAGTTCGTCATCGGTTTCGCCAATCCCCAGCATCAATCCGGTTTTGGTCAAAAATCCCTGTTCCTTGGCGCGCCGCAGCAACTCCAGCGAACGCGGGTATTTCGCCTGTGGCCGCACACGGTAATACTGGCTCGGCACGGTTTCAATGTTATGATTCAGAATGTCCGGCCTGGCATCCAGCACGGTTTGCAGGTCGTGCCAATGGCCGCAAAAATCGGGAATGAGAACCTCAATGGTTGTACCGGGCGATGCGGCACGAATTTCGCGAATTGTGCCAGCCCAAATCGCCGCGCCACCATCTTTAAGTTCATCGCGATTCACTGACGTAATAACTATGTGCCGCAGCTTCATAAGAGCCGCCGCCGCCGCCACACGTTGCGGCTCTTCCAGGTCTAGTACGGGCGGGCGACCAGTTTTAATGTGACAAAATCCGCAACTTCGCGTACAGACATCACCAAGAATCATTATTGTCGCCGTGCCTCGGGCCCAGCATTCACCCATGTTCGGACACTTGGCTGATTCGCACACAGTGT
>JAJYPG010000412.1 GCA_021795535.1 Planctomycetota bacterium | reverse complement strand
GATGGAAATCGGCTGATACTGGTGAATGCCGAGAATTTGAACCGCGCTTTCAGTGTGCCGCGGCTTCGCTGAGTTTTTGAGATTTTGCCCATGACACTGTTCGCACAGGCTTGAAGCCTTGGCAAAATGTTGAAGCCCGTGTTGCTGCCGTCAACGGCACCGCGGTTTTGCGTATGGCGGTGACATGCGTATCGGCCAGGCATTGTTGGCAGGACGGGAAGTCTGTCGGCGCGAAAATTTTAAGCGGCCCAATTGCGGGCAAAGAAGTATTCCGCCCCTGTTTTTGATTTGAAAGGATAAGCCTGTGCTGGATAAAGTTCGCCAATTGGCCCAAAAAGTTCTTGGTGGCCAAATTCTTGCCCGGTCAGAGGCCAAGGAACTTATCGCCATTACCGGCGATGATGTTTACGACTTGTTTTACTGGGCTAATAAAATACGCATTCAATTCAAGGGACGGGACATTCGTTTTTGCGCTATTGTCGCGGCCAAAGTTGGTGGTTGTTCCGAAGATTGCAAGTTCTGTGCCCAGTCTTCCCATTATCAAACCGCCATTGAAGGGCAAAGCAAACTTACCGATCAGCAGGTTCTGGATTCCGCCCGGCATGCTGGCGAAGTTGGGGCCGACAGCTTTGGCATTGTGAATTCCGGACGCGGACCGACGCGCGGCGAACTGGAAACCTGGCTTGGCCCCATGCTGCAAAAAATTGCCAAAGAGGGTAAAACCCGCGCCTGTGCCACGCTTGGAGCCTTAACGCCGGAAACCGCGAAGTTTCTTTTTGACAATGGTGTACGGCGTATCAACCACAATCTGGAATCCAGTGAACGGTTCTATCCGAAAATTGTCTCCACACACCCTTATTCCGAACGCGTCAACACGCTGCGCATCGCCAAGGAAGCGGGGCTTTCTCTTTGCTCGGGCGGCATCTTCGGCATGGGCGAAGTTTGGTCCGACCGGCTGGATATGATTTTCTCACTGCGCGACATTGGGGTTGATGTCATGCCGCTGAATTTTCTTAACGCCATCCCCGGCACTCCATTGGCCAAACAGTTAAAACTTGCGCCCATGGAATGTCTGAAAATCATCAGCATCTGCCGCTTTATTTATCCCGGCGTGGAACTGAAAGTCGCTGGCGGGCGTGAAGTCTGCCTGCGCGATCTGCAAAGCTGGATATTTTTCGCCGGTGCGGACAGCACCATGATTGGCAATTACCTCACCACGTATGGCCGCAATCCGGAAATGGACCACCAGATGGTACACGACCTTGGCCTGAAGTGGCGTTCTTATGAACATGGCCCCGTGCAGCCTAATTCTGACAAGCCTTCGCTTTCCCGCATCAGCCATACAGGCAAATTCAATATTCCCATTCTGCATGAAAGTGAAGTGGTGGTGGATCAGGATACGGTTGGGGCTAACCGCTGATATGGCCCGCGGGAATAAACGCATTTTCCGCATTCCGTTCTTCCTCCCGACCTCAATCGGGAAAGGCTGTTCATAAGGCGGCGGCTGTGTATTCTCCTGTTTATATTCATGGCATTGGCCTGATTACTCCGCTGGGCCGCAGTCTGCCCCAGACCTTTGCCGCCATTGCCCGTGGGACGGCGGTCATGGATCGCGGGCGGGTGCCGGAAGCCTTTCTTGAACCGGCGCGGGGGCATATCGCCGGCTTGCGTCTGCCTTCCCATGCCCTCCCCGGCACATTGGATCACTCCATTTCCCTTGGCCTGGCCGCACTTTTGGACGCGAACACCAATGCCGGCTGGTCGCCGCAGGTTTTCGCCGACGAAGATACCAGTTTATTTATTGCCACAAGCAAAGGCCCGGCCATCTCATGGCTTGCGGCATTGTCGCAAATCCACCAGCCCGATTCGCCCGAAAAAAAGCGGGAGAATCAGGATGGCAATCTGCCGGATTCCGATCTGGCCTGGCATGTCATGATGGGTGCGGGCGCTTTGGGTGCCGCAGCTCGTGTGGTTTTCAATTTTTCCGGACCGGTTCATACCACTGTGGCGGCCTGCGCCGGATCGCTGATAGCCCTTCACCGCGCGGTGGAGTCTTTGCGACGCGGCACCTGTCGCACAGCCATAGTTCTGGCGGCGGATTCCTCCGGTCATCCCTTTTTTGAAAGCTGTTATCAGCACCTTGGGGTCCTTGCCCCCATGCATCCGGATGGTCATAGGCGTTGTCATCCTTTTTCCCCGCAAAGTGGCGGATTTGTTGTGTCTCAGGCCGCCGCGGCCTTTTGCCTGAGTCTTGAACCACCCATGAAATCAACATTGCCGCACATCTCCATTCAATCAACATGGATCGGTGCGGAAGGGCATCATCTTGTCGCCGCCGACCCACTGGGCATTCGCCTTGGCGAGGGGTTACGCGCGATGAATTCCGCAGGAGACGGGCCTGTAAATTTTGTGCACGCCCACGCCGCCGGAACACGCCACGATGCCGTGGAACTGCGCGCTATTCAAGGTAGCTGCGGTAACATACCGGTTTTTTCCCACAAGGCCTGGCTTGGTCATGCCCTGGGAGCCGCCGGTCTGGTCGGCCTGGCACTCTCTACCGCATGTCATCAAAACCAGCACACACTTACGGGCGAAATCCTGCCCACCGCATCAGCCTCCATTACCATCGCCCAAGGTTTCGGCGGTCACATCGGTCTGTGCCGCCTGGCCACTCAGGCCACTTTCTAACCTTTGCCCCTCCTCAAATTCCGGCTCCGCTTG
>JAJYPG010000411.1 GCA_021795535.1 Planctomycetota bacterium | reverse complement strand
CGACCAGCCGCGTTGGATTGTTTTCATATATATTCAACCACCAGTAAATACCAAAGGCAACCGCCACCACCATCACCAGAAGGGCAATGAGGGAGAAAAGGAATTTTGTATTAACACGTTTGGCCATTGCATATCCTTAAACTAATTCATTTTTTAATTTCGTCATTTATCGCGGGCGATGTCGCTCCATGGCGAAAGCGGCCGCATCATTTTTTTTAGAAGACGCCACGGAATGCGATCCTTCACGGGCATTGAGTTTTTTCCAGTCGGGCAGGCATCGCTCTATCGAAGGCAGGGCGGCCCGTATGAATGCCTTAATAACGCGAAGCGCTCTGGCTCGTGTGCAAAGGCCCTTCACATCTATTTCAATTTTTGCATCGTAACCAAATTTGCTGGTTTCACGCCAAAATAAGGCGCTGACCTGTTGGGTATTGGGCACATACCGGCCATCAACTTGAAACACATACGCGGTATTAAGATAATTTCCGCCGTCCCGCCGGTCTATCATCAAAGGCAGGCCGCCGTCGCCGGAACTCGCCCCGGCGAAAGAGAGAAACCGCATCGGAATGGCACTGACGATCCCATTGGCGTGAGGCACGCGAGGAACGGAAATAATCGCATCTTTCACCCGTTTCAGTCCCACCCCATTCCAGCAGACATTCGGCACATGCGGAGTGGCAAAATTAGTAGGGTAATAATTGATATTGAGTGTGATAACCGACCCTGGATCGCCAAAAGGAATTCGCTTATACCAATAGCTGCGAAGAAGATACTTTCGTGTGCCGAGCACCTGAACCGTTTCCGGACTAAGACGCTGATCCGTCCAGCCGGGACGCACCACAAATGGCCCAAGCTTTTTCGGAATGGTGTGCAATGCCATCTGCAATGGTGTGGGGCTTTTTACCAGCACCACATGCAAGGCCCGTTCCGCAAATGCCAGAGAAACCACCCCACTCACCAGAATTACCAGTGTGGATATCAGTGTAAAACGGATGCCCCTGAATGACGATGTGTTGATCATGCCGGATTTCTCCCGCCGCCATACCCATCCGAATCCGATTCAGACACAAACAGATTTCTCTCCACCAGACCGATAAACCATGCTATACCCAAAAGCATTATAAATGCCGGAAACAACATCAAAAGCCCCAGGCTTGCGTGCGTGCTGCCCCGTGCCCATTCCGGCCCAAGTGTCACAAAAAAAACGCCGGATAGCGCCACGCGCAGTGCATTGCACAGAAGGGCAATGGGCAACGCGCACAACGCTAGAAAAATTTTCTGCCAGACGGGCCGGGCTGTTGAATAACCCAAGGCGATGCAAAGGGCAAAAAAAGCGGTTAGCATGCGAATACCGCTGCAAGCTCGTGCCACGTTAAGCGTATCCCAATGTGTACCAACCTGAACATGCACCTGAGTTGCCGTGCGGAATGCCTGAATTCCGAAAAATGGCAAAATGTGTACGCCCAACGCTGCGGAAATTTCCTGAAGCGGCGAGGTTATCTTGACGTAAAGCGCCTGCGGCGGGTTGATCATAAAAATAAGATAACAGATGGGAAGCCAGAGAATTTTCATATATTCCCAGCCCAACAGCCAGAGAACCCCGCCAAAAAGTACCACGAACATGCTTAAATGGGAAAATTGAATCTGACCATGTACCAGAAACAGCACCTGTGATACGGCCCCAAGCACCAACAAAGCCGCACCAATGGGCGATGGTCTCGGCTTTAATGCCGTTAGCGTATCCCAATTCAAATAAACAAAATAAGCACTGATAAATGGAATCGCGAATCCCATGCTGAAATTCGGATTGGATGACCAGACCGCAATCAATGTGGAAAAATTTATTCGAAACAGCAGGAAAAAAGCCAGCACAATGGCGGCCAGGAACAATTTCTGCCAGCCATCCAATCGGCCTGACCGTCGCCCCGCCATGAGTGGGCGAGTTATGTAGTCAAATCGCGGGGGCGGTGGCAAGCCAACATCTCCGCCCTTCATGTCACTCGAACCCGGTTTTACAGACTCTACCATGATTACCGCTCCACCCGTTCTCCTGCCGGGTTTCCTTGTCATATCGTCCATAGGCGACTTGCGCATCACCTAGGAAGTATACGACGAAAATGGACCTGCCGTGGAACCAATCGCTTCCCCTTTTTTGCGTAAACCAAAGTTCGACAATTATTCTCGGACGATCCGATTCTTGACGGTTTACACCGCTAAATGGGAAACCGAAAAAAAACGCGTCCGGCAACCATTTTGCTTTCCATGGTGGGCCTGCGGAGATCGCCAAACCATTAAACAACGTTACACCAGCCCGCTACCGGATCGCAACCATCACGGTGGCTGAATAATTGTCGGCTGGATGTAGAAATTGCGGTCATAAGTAAAGCCAAATCCATAGCTTGCGGAAAATCCACTGCGAATAACCGCCAGCGGATAAGCAAACATATCCGATCCGCAGTTG
Organism: Planctomycetota bacterium; assembly: GCA_021795535.1. The sequence goes on along the minus strand of JAJYPG010000411.1, from coordinate 266 downwards.
ACCACATCGTTGGGCTTCAGAAAAATATCCGGTTCCGTGCCATCAAAAATCTTCTGCAAATTAACCTGAATAATCATTTCCTGATCCTGGCTGCGGCCGATACGACGGATTAATTCGCAACGGCGGGGAATGGCCAGCGACGAAAGATTGCCCGCCGCCGCAACCGCCTGCTTAATTGTAATTCGCTGGCCCGTCAGTGTATAAACTCCGGGACGATTGACGGTTCCCATCATGTAGTAGTACTCAGGCTTCAGTTGCGGAACCAT
>JAJYPG010000410.1 GCA_021795535.1 Planctomycetota bacterium | reverse complement strand
CGTTAACGCCCACGCTGGCAACCGCATTTCCCGGTACGCGGCTGTCCTGGGCGGCGAAGGTGATTTGATTGTCCGTAAACCGGACGTAGGGATCCGTTAAGCCACCGGGATTGTGCTGCGTTTTCGATTTTTTCGGTACGCCATAGGCAACCGCCAAGAGGCTGTTTATTTCACGCTGGGTAATCGTCCATGTAATGGCACCCGGATGCGGGTTTCGCAATTTATTCCTTAACGCCATCAGTGAGGCCTGCGCATGATCAGCCTGATTGTATACCGCATCATTCATGGTATGAATCGGACGATACCAGTACGGCGGTAGAATCATCAACGCGGCAATGGCGGCGATAATCAATCCGACGAGGATTAGTACCGCCAACAACCAGCTTGTCGTTGATTTTGGCCGGTAACGCCCGCCGAGGAATAAAGAGCGTCTGCGAAGACGACTGGAGGTGGATGTTGTTTTCATAAAGGCCTCCGGATCATGACGCGCCAGTTGGCTTAAGCGGTAGGGCCGCGGGCAATGTTGGAATGTGTATTTGCATGGCATTGTGTAACCGCAGTTGCTTAAATGCTCCCGCATTGAGTTCAATGGCAAAGCGAATTGCCTGCCCGCTGGGATACAGCTTTTTTCCGTTATCCGGTTGCATGGTGTAATGCCGGACGATGACCCCATGCTCATTAAGAAACAGCAAGTCCAGCGGAATCAGGGTGTGCTTCATCCAAAAGGTCACCGGTCCGGGGTGGTGGAAAACAAACAACATGCCACGATCGTCCGGCATTTTACGAATAAACATTAAACCGCGATCCCGCGTGCGCGCGCAAGCCGCAACCCAGAGTTTAACTGTTTTATTACCGAGTTTCACATTGACAATCGGCAGTTTTGGGTATCGGGCGATTCCGCCGCGCACCGGTCCGGCGTACCCTGCCAGATAAACTGTTAAGACGATTAATGCCAGCATCGCAGGAACAGTGCCCCACCTCCCCAACCGGCACGCACCCCGGCATATAGATAACACATTATTGGATTTCATCCAGTACATCCTGACAACCAACATCCACGGTGGTTATTGTAACGCGAAATCACATTTTCGGGGCATACCAAGTCGAGAAAAAAGCCGGATTGGCGCGGCCATGTTTTATTTACTTCAAAAACGTAAAAGCGACATGGTGTCAATTTTGAATGTGACACGCTGGCGTTCCAGTTCTCAAGAGATACTTTTTTCAACATACGCGGCGGCAGGTCCGAATCGTGCCGGAAGACAACGAGATATCGATTTCTAATTTGAGGGAAGGACATTTAACACATGCAGGCCATTTTGTGGAATGGATTCAACGTGGCCATCACAAAATGCCGCGTTGGCATCGCCAGTGGTGGGTGTATAGGAATTGTGCCGATAGCGCAAGCCCTGATGGTTGATGATCACTGTGGTGGCATCGGTATTTCCGGGATTCGCAGGTATAACCGTTGAATTGGTGTAGCTGCCATATTGCCAGGACAATTGCGCGGGCGTCCATGAGAACAAAAATGAAGCGCAATTTCCACCGGGAAAACTCTGGTTGGTGTCGCCAATTTCGATAACTTGTGCCGGGTCGGGAATCGCACTGTAATTGAGACTTTGGTTCAGAGCATTGCCCGTCACGGGATTGGTAATCGGAACAAGAAATACGTTGGGATTGGCGGCGTAATTAAGTCCCCAGAGTGTTGTCATCGGTTCTTGCCGATCCGGGCACCAGAATATCGAATCCCATTTATCCGCGAGATCAGCAGGAATATTCTGCCCGACAACACCGTTATTGGTCTCCGGCACCGGCGGACCGACTAAAAGATAAAAATCGAGATTCGCCCACTCGCCAAAATACGAATGAAAAGAACTGACGGGGAAAGCTGGATTACCGTAGGTTCCATACGGTAAAACACCTTGCGATTGATTGATGTACAACAATGTGACCTGTCCCAAACTGCGTAATGTCGCCGCGCAGGCGGCTGAACGCGCCAATTCTCTGGCCCGCGAGATCGCCGGCAACAGAATGGAAATCAGAATCACAATAATCAGCATGACCACAAGTATTTCGATGAGAGAAAAACCGCGAACGCCCCGGCGATCATTTGCTTTGATGGAGCAAAATGGAAGCAGTTTCTTAGCGTATTTTATGGCATAGCGTTGATTTCTTTGGCACATCATTAAGCCTCGCAAGGAGTTTCTGCGTGGCCAATAAATCCAGCCAACAGCGCAGAGGCAACTGTTCATATCGGCATAAGAGCGCGGATAATTCAGAACATATTACTTTTGGGACGTTCACAGCGAAGGGCGAAGAATTATCGGTCTTGCGTTCTATTTGGGTGCATGATCCTGGAGGGTGCGATAACTAAAAATCCGTGAGCGCTTTGGGCGGCAGAGCCGCACGCAACGCATTAAGTACGGCCAGCAGATCGATAAACTCCTGGGAAACCGCCCCGGCCACCGGTGGTAATAGGCCAAAGGATGCCAGCACCATCCCGATGATGCTTAAGGCCATGCCGCCCAAGGCGCTTTGCAGGGCCACATTTCTCATCCGACGGCTGATGTGAAAAAACTCATCCACTTTTTTTAACGAGCTGTCCATAATAACAGCACCGGCGGCCTCCGTGGTTATTTCACTGTTCTGCCCCAGCGCCACCCCCACCGTAGCCGCCATCAGCGCCGGTGCATCGTTTATGCCGTCACCGATGTAAAGTGTGCGGGCTTTAT
>JAJYPG010000409.1 GCA_021795535.1 Planctomycetota bacterium | reverse complement strand
TTACCGTGCAGGTGCTCGTTTCGCTATGGCAAAGGGTCACGGCATCAAACTTATGCACAGCCAGGGCTTCGGCCACTTTTTCCGGTGGAACGGCGTGGCCATATTCCGCCTTGAGTTCGACAATTTCGCATTTGTTACGCTTGGCGATAGTGACCCAACGCTCCGCAAATTTGCCATTGGAAAGACAAAGCACCTTGCCCCCCTGCGGGATGGTGTTGATCATGGCGCATTCATAAGCCGCGGTTCCGCTGCCGGCAATGGTCACAACGGGATTCGCGGTTAACAGCACCTGGCCCAGCAATTTATTGACGGAAGCAAAAAGAGTTTTGTAATCCTGCGTGCGATGGTGAAACACAGGTTTGGCCATTTCCAGCAAAACTTCTTCCGGAACGCTGGTAGGCCCCGGGGTAAAAAGACGCATACGATTCATTGATACAACTCCAAACTAAATTAACAGTCGGGCGAATGGCAGACTCAAGCCGCCTTTCAATTCGCCACAACGGGCCACGCCAATATAAACGATTGAATTTTCACCACAAGGCCTCGGTATTCCCGCTCAGCACTGACGGCATGGCCCATAAATCAAAAGTTTTAAATCAGCGGAAAATTTTTTGCACTCTCGCCTCAGGAATCTTCCCCATCCACCGGAATAACCCGCGTTATTTCTGGAACTTTTTCACGCAGGCTTTTTTCAATACCCAGACGCAGAGTGGCAACCGAACTCGGGCAGCCAATACAAGCGCCACGAAAGCGAACTCTCACCACACCATCCACACTGACATCCACCAAGTCAATATCTCCACCATCCCACTGAATAAGCGGACGAAGCGTATCCAACACCGCCCGAACACGCAGTGTCAGTGGATTTTCCACCGGCGATAATTCAAGGGGCATGCTAGTGCTTTCGGCCATAAAACCTCTTAAATCAGTATAGATACCCCCCTGCCGACAGGCAAGGTACATCTTTGCCACTTTTTTTCATTACGTAAAACGGGCCGGTATAGCGTCAGGCTTTTCTCTCGTATAGACTTTCTCTTTTTGAGGGTGTCGTAACATGACCGCCTTAACCAACACCGCAATCCCAATCTCCCTCGGGACCGCCATCCCTGATTTACTTGGCCTTGTGGAAAAAACATGGGGTTACCGCAATTTACGCCCGCTGCAACAGGAAGCGATGGAGGCCATTGTGTGCCATCGCGATTCCGTTGTAGTGATGCCAACAGGTGGTGGAAAATCGCTGTGTTATCAGGCTCCGGCTCTCTACCTGGCGGGACTCGGACATGGCCCTACCGTGGTTGTTTCCCCGCTCATCGCGTTGATGAAAGATCAGGTTGATTCCCTTCAGGCCCTGGGCGTTGCCGCCGCACAGATGGATTCCTCCCTTTCTACGGATCAGCGCCGCGCCGTCGCCGACGATTTGCGATCTGGTCGACTCGCGATGCTGTTTGTTTCACCGGAAAGACTAGTGGGATCACTTGGCACTACCGCGGAAGAGGGCGAGGAAGTTAATTCCGGCACCACAGTCAATCCCATGCTCTCCATGCTCCAGCAGGCTGGCGTGCGAACCTTTGCCATTGATGAAGCCCACTGCATCAGCCATTGGGGCCACGATTTCCGCCCGGAATATCGGCGACTGGCCATGCTAAAATCCTTCTTTCCCGGTTGCAGTATTCACGCCTTTACCGCAACGGCAACGGAGCAGGTTCGCCATGATATTGCCATGCAGTTGCAACTGGACAACCCCACAAGATTGGTCGGAAGTTTTGACCGCCCGAATTTGACTTACCGCGTCCTGCCGCGCCGCGATGTCATTGGCCAGATACGCGAAGTGCTTGATCGACATCCGGGCGAGGCGGGCATTATTTACTGCTTGCGCCGCAAAGATGTGGATGAAACCGTCGCCGCAATTCAGGCTGTCAACAAAGACTCCGGACACCGTGCCATGGGCTACCACGCCGGCATGACACCAGATGTCCGCCGCACGGTACAGGAAGCGTTCGCACAGGAAAAGTGCGATTTAATTGTTGCGACAGTGGCTTTCGGCATGGGTATAGATCGTTCCAATATTCGCTTCGTACTTCACGCCGGCATGCCCAAATCCATTGAAGCCTATCAGCAGGAAACCGGACGGGCGGGGCGCGACGGCCTGGAGGCCGAATGTGTCCTGCTTTACTCCGGGCAGGATGTAATGACCTGTAAATCGCTGATTGAAAAATCAGCGAATGAGGCGCAAGCCAGGGGCACCGCGCTATCACCTGATTTTCTTCCCACCGCCCAGCGCCATCTCGATGATATGGACCGCTTCGCACGCGGTGCGGTTTGTCGGCACAAATCCCTGGTGGAATATTTTGGCCAGAAATATCAGCCTCCGGTGCCGGACGCGGACGGAAATGCGGATGCGGACCCAGTTGGCACCGGCGGCGAATCCTGTAATGCCTGCGACCATTGCATGGGCGACACGGAACACCTGCCCAATGCGCTTGTGGTTGCCCAGAAAATTCTTTCCGCCGTGGCGCGCACGGAACAACGTTTTGGCGCCGGACACATTATTTCCGTTCTGCGCGGTGAAAACACCGCAAAGGTGCGTCAATTCAAGCATGACACGCTTTCGGTTCATGGCCTGCTGAAGGAGCATTCCGCCGCCGATTTGCGCAATTTCATCTATCAGCTTATCGGACAGGGTGTGCTGGCGCAGGAAAACCTGATCCTTGCCGATGGCCGCGGTGTGCCCATTATCAAATTAAACCAGG
>JAJYPG010000010.1 GCA_021795535.1 Planctomycetota bacterium | reverse complement strand
TTGAGCAGGCGTGCGGAATTCAATATGAATCCTGTTTCCGATGAAACGTGAATAAGGGCGGCAAGAAGCGGATTGAGGAAACCCGCCGCCGCCAGAGCCAGACCAATGCCATCCACGCCCAGCGTGCCGACAAAATTAAAGCGAATGATATTTCGGCAGCGACGGGCGAGCTGCATGGTGTGAGTGAACTTGAGAAGGTCATTACCCAGCAGAACCACATCGGCACTTTCCCGAGCCACATCGGTTCCAGATCCCATGGCCACACCCACCTGGGCCTCTACCAGCGCGGGGGCATCATTGATGCCGTCGCCCACCATGGCCAGGTGGCGGCCCTGTTGTTTTAGCAGGCTTATGTGCCGGACTTTTTCGCTGGGAAGCAAGTCTCCATGAACTTCATTCATGCCAAGTTCACCGCCAATGCGCCGGGCAATTGCGGTGGAATCGCCGGTTAGCAGCACCGTGCGTATACCCATTTCATGCAGTGTAGTTATCGCAGCGGCGGCCTGTGGGCGAACCGGATCGGCCATCTGAATGACACCAATCAGGCGTCCTGCACGGGCTATATAGGTCTGGCTTTGCGAATCGTCGGTCATGGGCAACGCGGGCAATGGGATGTCATGGTCTTCCATCAATTTTCGGCTACCGGCGAGAATATCCTCTCCGCCAAGCCGGCAAAGTATCCCTTTGCCGGGGGTGTACGCAAAGGCATCGGGTTCGGGCGCGTTGATTTGGCGTTGCTGAACCTGGTTCATAATGGCGTGTGCCAGGGGATGCTCGGAACGCATTTCCGCGGTGGCTGCCACCGTCAGCAGATCATGCTCGGAAAATGGCGGTGCGGGTTCAAGACCGACAACAACCGGCTTTCCCATGGTAAGCGTGCCGGTTTTATCCAGAACAACCGTGTCCGTTCGCCATAACGACTCAAGATGAATGCCGCCCTTTATAATCGCTCCCTGACGGGCTGCCGCACCAATAGCGCCCAGAATGGCCAGCGGCGTTCCAGCCGCCACACCACATGCCCCGGCCACGATGATGACCGATATGGTGGATTCCATGTTATGTGTCAGGAGAAGCGTTACGGCTGCGCAGGCCAGCGCGAAATAGACCAGATAGCCGGCCAGGCGATCCGCGGTTTTTTGCACCCCGGCCCGTTGGCCCTCCGCCCGCTCCACCGCCTCAATAATTTTTCCGAAGGCGGTGCTGCGTCCGATGCTGGTGGTGCGTATTTCCAGTAAACCGGACTGGTTGATTGTTCCGGCATAAACGGTGGAACCGGGAAGTTTTTCCACCGGCATGGATTCTCCGGTGATGGTGGCCTGATCAACGGCGGAGTTGCCATTTATCACCACACCGTCAACCGGAATATGGCCGCCTGGTTTAATTATTACCAGGTCTCCGGGCGCAAGGGTATCCGCGGAAATATCAACGGTAGAACCGTCACGCCGCACATGGGCAATACGGGGCAGCATTTCCACCAGCTTATGAATGGCTTTTCGACCCCGCCCCACGGTAAGGCCTTCCAGTTCTTCGGCCATTAGAACAAAAAACAGAATGACCAGCGCTGTGACGACTTCTCCAATGGCCAGGGCCGCGACCAGCGCAATGGTCATGGAGAGTTCCATGGTCATGCGGCGATGAATGAGATTGGAAAAAGCCTCCCGGAAAATAGGCCATCCGCCAATAAAGGCCGCCGACAGGCCAATAATGCTCCAGCCTGGCCTGGGTTCCCATACATGCAGCCAGGTCGGAATAATTGCCGCCGCGACCAGCGCGATGGGCCAGAGCTGCCAGATGGAAAACTTTTTTTCATGGTCTTCCACGTCGTGGGAATCCCGCGGCACCGCCTTTGTCGGCTTCTTCGGGGCTGTCGGTGTTACGGATTGCCTTGGCGGTGCGGAAACGGACATGTTGGAACTCCCAAAAATTAAAATTAACGGAGGTAGCTCTTGAGCACGCTGATTAATTCTTCCGCGGCCGCCAATTGTTCCGCAGTGGGTTTGTGGCGTGGATCAATCACATGTTTCTGAATATGTCCCTCCATAACTTCGGACATAAGTCCGTTGATGGCACCGCGGCAGGCGGAGATCATTTGCAGCATGGCACTGCATTCGCGTTCGGCATTCAGCGCCTTTTCAATGGCATCAACCTGGCCGCGAATTTTTCTCACCCGGCTGATGAGTTTGGCTTTGTTGGTGACAAGATGCGACATAATACCCTCCTGTAAAATCCGGGGCGGCACAGATACCATACCCCAGTATAGTATAATTGTTTGCGTGTGGCAATTCCCGTGCGGTTCAATCTGAACGTTCTGTTTGACGCGGCAAAAAGAGGCTATTGACGGGAGAGCGAGTCCTTATCCCCTTGGGATCGGGGAATCGAGACGCGCAAGGAAAACGTGCGGAAGCGACCGCAAATGGTGGGTTAAAGCTCCCACATTTTTCTTTAATCGCGCTGTTTCCCAAAAAATTGCAGCAAAAAGAGGAAGAGGTTGATAAAGTCCAAGTACAGTTGAAGAGCGCCAACGATGGCCGCCTTGTGATTTTCCTGTGTTCCGTCAGCACCGGCCAGATACATGTACTTGATTTTTTGGGTGTCATAAGCGGTCAGCACAACAAAGACCAGAACGCCAATGGCGTTAATGGCCAGTTGCAACCCGGTGCTGTGTATAAAAATACTGACAATCATGGCAATAATGAGTCCTATGAGAGCCATGCCCGCAATATGACCAAGCGAGGTTAGATCGCGTTTGGTGAAATATCCGTAAAGCGCCATGGCACCAAACGTGCTGGCGGAAATGAAGAAAGTGGATTCAATTGAAGCGCGGGTAAAGACGATGAATATGATGGAAAGGGTCAGTCCCATGCTGGCACTGAACAGAAGAAACAGCAGTGTGGCAACCCCGGCGCTGATCTTATTGATTGCGGCCCGCAGGCCAATGATCAAGCCAAACTGGACCAAAGCAACCACAATAAACAGGTTGTTAATTTCCATAACCAGCTTCGGACGCTGTGCCACAAGCAGAGCGATAAATCCGGTGACCGCCAGGCCGACGGTCATCCATCCGAAAACGCGGGTAATGAAACGGCTCTGTTCCAAGGCGTCATCACGGCTTTGCGGAACGAGGGTGTCGTTGTAGCCGGGCTGTTGCTGATTAAAAAACTGACTCATAAAACCATAACTCCGGATTTTACAGTGGCGATTGATTCGCCAGATGTGCGAAGCGAACCTCGCTAGTCGCTAAACATTTGCATGACGCACGCCATGCACAAAACATTCCGCTGATTATACGCCAAACGGGGCGGAATGTTTCCATCGGCATTTTACCGCAGTTGGCCCGGATGACCAAAAGTCGCAAAATTCTTTTTTTTATAAATCGCGCAAATGTTTATATTAAAAGCACTTACATGATTGTTGATGGATTTTTAAGTGGGGTAGGCAAGCCGTAATACTGTTCGTTACCTGGGCCTGATAATGCGGTTGAGAATCAGCGGAAAGCAGTGGCCGGGGCCTATCAATTCTTTTGAGAAACAGCAAATCCTTTGACTATCGTGGCCTGCTGCGTTAAAAGTAAGGTTGTAATCCGGTTTTTAAGCGAGCCGTGTGGCCGGAAACCGGATGTTTTATCGGAGCGCATACCATTAGCCAGCACGGTTTACGTTGCAACGAACAGATTCGCATTTCTCCGGTTCGGTTAATCAATGAAGTAAATGAGCAAGTGGGCGTAGTCCCCATCGTGGAGGCTTTGCGCCTTTCGCGAGAGGTCGGACTTGATCTGGTGGAAGTTTCACCGATGGAGCGCCCGCCGGTTTGCCGCATTATGGATTACGGCAAATGGAAATACAAACAGAGGAAGAAAGAGCAGAAATCGCACGCGGGAGCGCATGTTCAGCAACTCAAGGAACTGCGCATTAAAAGCGTTAAAATAGACGCCCACGACCAGACAACCACGTTGAACAAGGCGCGAAAGTTTCTGGAGGCGGGACACAAGGTTCAGTTCAACCTGATGTTTCGTGGACGTGAAATGGCTCATGTGAATTTGGGCCGACAAATTCTGGAACACTTTAAAATAGAACTTGATGCTGTTGCCAAGGTGGAACGTGAACCGAAGCTGGAAGGCAAACGCATGATTCTTATTCTTGCCCCCAAAGCACACAGTGTGCACGGTTCGCACGGTTCTCACGGCACGCAGCACGCAACGCCTGCGCCGCGCGGCAACCCCGCCGCTCCGGTGGCGCAGGGTAGCAGTGCCTGAAGGCTATTGCCTGCGGGGTTTAATGAAATCGCCTGGCAAAAAGGCGCAATCATTAATGGATTGGCCAAAGTTTTCAACTCGGCCAACCCACCGCCAAGACTTTGGTCGGCAATTGAGGCGTAAAGCTTCTGGAACACCGAGGTGATGTTGGGGTTTCGCGATATTCAGTATTTCTGGAGAGACAACACTGACTCTCATTACAGACCAACCGAAGATTGACGGCGCTAACGCGATTCCGCGGCTGATTGTCTGGATCGTGTTGATTTTAGCCGCAATTCTTACCTCTTCCGGCATGATTTATCTGGGGAACCGCGGTTGGTTTTCGCTTCTTTCACCTGCGTTATTCTGCGAACTTACGCTGATTGCATGGCTGATTCTTTCCACGCCGCGAAATGCCATCCGACTGGCGGCCACGCCAGGTGCCGTGATTCTTGTGGCCATTGGCGGTCTGATAGACCTTGCAACGGTACTGCGTCATCCGCATGGAAGTGAGATATGCACGGGAGTTCTGACGTTTGCGGCGTCGATTGGCATCGGACTGTTGTTACGGCAACGGTCGGCAAGTCCATGGTGGTTGTGCCTGTTTATATTTCATCCGCTGGTGCTGGGCCGCATATCCCATGGCTATGCCTGGTCCACCGGGGTATTAACGCTGGTCGTGGGCATCCTGGTGTGGCATTACCTCATGCAAAAAAAGCCTCATTCGCGTTTATGGGGCAATATTGCCGTGATTGCCGCGCTCTGTACGCCAGGTGCCATGACGACCGTGGCGGTTTTTCCACTGGCATTGTGCGCGGTGGAATGGAATCTGGCGGGGTGGCTTATTTCACTATTGGGCGCGTTATGTCTGAATGCGGCATTACCCGGCTGGCTTTTTTGGTGTCTTTACGCGGTTTGCATATTAACGACCCTGTGGCAGATGGGCGGAGATCTGCTTAATCCTCCGGGAAAAAACGCCAAACCCAAAAGTGTGTCAACCGCGGTTTGATGTCAGAGACTTGACTTTCTTTTCAACAGTCTGATAGTGTTGGCTTGGAAAGTGGTTTGCGGGCCTTGGATTGGGCTTTTCCAAACTGGATTATGGGTTTTCAGGACGTTGATGGATGTCGCAGGTTTTGTCTATTCCCTCTAAAACATTGAATTCCACCGCCAAGCCCGTCCAGGAACAGATGCGCATAAAAACACGGGGTAAATTCTTTTATCTGGGCGATGAGCCATTTCTGGTGCGGGGAACAACCTATGGACCATTTTGTCCGGAGGCTGATGGCAGCGAATATCACACGCCGGTGGAGGTGGAAAAAGATTTCTCTCTGATGTCGGAACATGGCATTAACACCGTTCGGGTATACACTGTTCCGCCCCGCTGGCTGCTGGATATAGCGCTGCGTCATAATCTTTTTGTGCTGGTTGGTCTGCCCTGGGAAGAGCACATTGCCTTTTTGGACATGCCGGAAACACTGGAAAGAATTGTAGAAAAAGTTCGGCTGGGTGTCCGCGTTTGCGCGGGTCATGCGGCGGTTCTGGGCTTTGCGATCGGCAATGAAATTCCGGCGACAATTGTCCGCTGGTATGGCCATCGGCGTGTGGAGAAATTTTTGCATCGGCTCTATAGAGTGGTGCGCAAGGAGGACCCCAAGTCGCTGGTTACTTACGTGAACTACCCGACCACAGAATATCTGTATCTGCCTTTTCTGGATTTTCTGGGTTTCAATGTTTATCTGGAAACACGGGAAAAGCTGTCTCGTTACATCAGCCGCCTGCACAACATTGCGGGCGATAAGCCGCTGCTGCTGGCGGAAATAGGTTTGGATTCAATGAGCAAGGGGTTGCGTGAACAAGCCGCAATACTGGGCTGGCAAATTCGCGTGGTATTTCGAGGCGGCTGCGCAGGCGTGTTTATATTCTCGTGGACGGATGAATGGTATCGCGGTGGACAGGAAATTTCGGGCTGGGCGTTTGGCCTGACCACGCGCGATCGACAGCCCAAGCCGGCGTTGGGTGTTGTGGCCGATGCCTTGAGAAAAATTCCCTTCGGTCCAGAGGTCAAATGGCCGCGTGTTTCCGTGGTTATCTGCACCTGCAATGGTTCAAAAACAATTCGATTCTGTCTGGACGGCGTAAAAAAATTGCGCTATCCGGATGTTGAGGTCATAGTGGTGGATGACGGATCGCGTGACGCGGTCGCCGCCATTGCACGGGAATATCCGGTACGGCTTATTCAGACGACAAATCATGGACTAAGTCATGCACGGAATGTGGGACTTGCGGCGGTACAGGGAGATATTATTGCCTATCTGGATGACGATGCCTCGCCGGAACCTTACTGGCTGCACTTCATTGTTGAAACATTTCGCTGCGGCAAATATGTGGGCGTGGGGGGGCCGAATATTGCGCCTCCGGGCGATGGCCCGGCCGCTGACGCTGTGGCCCATTCGCCGGGTGGCCCGTTGCATGTGCTGCTGACCGATACGGAAGCGGAACATATTCCAGGATGCAACATGGCGTTTCTGGTGAAGCCGCTTCGCTCTGTGGGCGGATTTGACGAGACGTTTCGCATTGCCGGCGATGATGTGGATGCCTGCTGGCGACTGCAAGCCCGCGGTGGAAAACTTGGCTTCAGTCCGGGTGCGGTGGTATGGCATAAACGTCGTAATTCCATCCGGGCTTACTGGCGGCAGCAACTTAACTACGGCAAAGCGGAGGCGATGCTGGAACGCAAATGGCCGGAAAAATATAATGGTATGGGACATATTGCCTGGCATGGAAGGCTTTATGGCCGGGGAATATGGCAGTTTCTTAACTGGGGCCGACGGAAAATTTACCATGGTTCATGGGGTAGTGCGCTATTCCAGTCGGTTTACCATGGAAACCCGGGCGTGCTCATGTCGCTGGCCATGATGCCGGAATGGTATCTGGGGGTTCTGGCATTAAGCGTTATGTTCATGGTCGGGTTTTATTGGCATCCTGTTTTTTTGGGGCTGATGCTGCTGGCGGCGGCGGGAGCAACGTTGACCCAGGCGGTGATCGGTGCCCTGTACAGTCCGTTCAGCGAGATTCCGCGTACTGGCTGGGAATTACTAAAACTGCGTCTTTTGACAATGTGGTGTTATTTAATTCAGCCGGTGGCCCGACTAAGCGGGCGTCTATCACGCGGATTGAACCCATGGCGCATGCGTTTTCCCCGCGGTCTGGATATTCCCATTCCGCGTGAATTTGCAATATGGAGTGAGCAATGGAAAAGTGTTGATGAGCGGTTGACGGATATGGAGGCATATTTCAAAGAGGCGGGGCTGTGTGTGCAAAGAGGTGGCGATTTTGATCGCTGGGATCTTTCCTTGCGCAGCGGAGTGTTTGGGGCAATTCGCATTCGCATGGCCATAGAGGAACACGGGCAGGGGCAACAACTGGTGCGTCTGCGAACCTGGCCGGTATTTCCGCGGATTTATTTGGGCATTGTTGGCGTACTGGCGGTTTTGGGGCATTTTGATCTGGTGGCGCAAAGCTGGCCCGGTGCCATTCCAATGCTGATTCTTGCGGTACTGATGATGCTGCGGGCATCCATGGATGCCGGCGTGGCGCTGGCGACGGTGGTTGTGTATGTGGGCCGTCGCCGGCATAGGGAATGTGAAATCAGGAACAACTGATGAGCAATGTGCCAGATGAACGTGGTAATTCGGCCAATGCGCTGCCGACACAGCCGCAACCGGTGCGACGTGCCGGTGCGTTTCGTACATCCGCCCGTCTGCTTGGTCAATGTATGAAAGGTGAAATGGCCAGTACCCTGGGGGGGATGGCACTAATGCTGATTGGGTCGCTGGTGGGTTTACTGCAACCATGGCCGCTCAAATTTATTGTTGATGCGGTCACGACCAAAAACGCGACACCAGGATTTTTGACCTATGCACAAAATCTTCTGGAGCATCTGCTGCCGATTGGAATGGGAAAATCCGGACTGATCACGCTGCTTTGCATTGCCCTTGTGGTGATAGGCCTTCTTGGCTCGGCCATAAGTGTATTAAGTACATGGATGCTCATATCCGCAGGGTTGCGCATGGTTTTCAAGTTGCGGTGCCAGGTATTTGAACATATTCAGCGACTTGAATTGGGCTTTCACGACGCCACTACCGTGGGCGATTCGCTCTACCGGATAACCTGGGATACCTATTCGGTGCAAAGCCTTTTCAATCAGGGACTGGTACCGGGCATTTCCGCGGCAGTTACCCTTGTCGGTATTTCCGTGGTGATGGTAAGCCAGGATTGGAGCATTGGGGCGGTGGCGCTTGTGGTGGGCCTGTTGCTTCTGGTATTGATACGGCGACTGGAAAAGCCAACCACCGATTTTTCCACGCGGGTTCACGAAAATGAAAGTCTGGTTAGCACTTGCGTGCAGCAAACGCTTACGGGAATTCGGGCTGTGCAGGCATTTGGTGGCGAAACGTACGAAGCGGGGCGCTTTGCCCATCAGGCCCGCCGCAGCCTGGTGGCCAGCCTGCGGCTGACGGTGTTGCAGACAGCTTCACAAAGCGGCGTAGCACTGCTGCTGGCGGTGGGCACGGCCACCGTGATCTGGATGGCTGCCGAGCGGGTGGTGCGCGGGCAATTGTCTCCTGGAGATGTGGTTCTGCTGGCGGGCTACACGGCGTTGCTGTTTAAGCCACTGGAAACGCTTTCCTATACGGTGTCATCCATCCAAGGCGCGGTGGCCGGGGCGCACCGCGTATTTAAGATACTGGACCGCAATCCGGCCATTGCCGACAAGCCGTCGGCTTGTCCATTGCCGCCAGCGGTGTGCGGCGAGATTCGTTTCGACCATCTGTTTTTCCGCTATCGCGATGACACGCCTGTTCTGGAAGATATAGATTTGACGATACCAGCGGGAACATCTGTGGCATTCGTTGGATCGTCTGGGGCGGGGAAAAGCACGTTGGCATCGCTTATCCTCCGTTTTTATGATCCCCAGCGGGGTACGGTTTTTCTGGATGACCGGCCACTGCAAGACATTACCCTAGAATCGCTGCGGCAGCAGATAACCATGGTGCCGCAGGAACCGGTACTTTTTGATGTAAGCATCCGCGAAAATATAGCCTATTCAAAGCCTGACGCAAAGCGGGATGAAGTGGAAGGAGCCGCCCGCGCCGCTGGTGCCTGGGACTTTATTGTGAAGTTGCCCCAAGGCTTTGATACGCCCGTTGGTGAACGTGGGGTGCTGCTTTCCGGCGGGCAACGTCAACGTCTTTCACTGGCACGAGCCTTTTTGAAGAACGCCCCCATTGTTATTCTCGATGAGCCAACAACCGGCCTTGATGCGCAGACTGAGGCTGATTTGCTGCAAACCATGCGCACACTGATGGCCGGTCGCACTACCATTGTCATTTCCCACCATCTCGGAACTGTCCGCTATGTGAATAAAATTGTGGTGCTGGACAACTCTACGATTCGGGAAAGCGGCACACATGCCGAACTTTTCGCCGCCGGCGGTCTGTACCGAAAACTCCATGATCTGCAATTTCATGAACAGTCCAGGCCGACAGGAGCACCATGAATCCGGATTCATCCAAAACGTCTGGCGAAGTTTCGGGATGGGATGGCGGAGCGCTGCCTGCGGGTGTGCGTGTGGGGACCAACACGCTCATCAAAGGGAAGCAGGCATTTCGACGGTTTGTTTCAGGCCTTCCTGATGCACTGATTATCGGTTCCCATGCCACCATGGACGGGGTGCAGTTTTCCATTGGTCCCGAGGCGCGCATCAGCATTGGCGATTATTGCTGTTTCACCAGTGCCGTGCTGATGGCCGAAGAGCTTATTACCATCGGCAATTACGTACTGATAGGCTGGAATACGGTCATTGCCGACAGCGATTTTCATCCCATCGCTCCAGCCGACCGCATCGCCGATGCTGTGGCCTGTTCGCCTGCGGGCGCTGGCAAGCTTCGCCCACCCGTGAGCCGCGCACCGGTGGTAATAGAGGATGATGTGTGGATTGGCCCGAACTGTGCGATTTTCAAGGGAGTGCGTATCGGGCGCGGCGCGTGGGTTGGTCCAGGCAGCGTGGTCACCCGGGATGTGCCACCGGGAGCCGCTGTGGCGGGCAACCCGGCAAGAAGGGTGGATGCCCCATGACCCAAAGAAAGCTGCCATGGGATTGGCATCCAGGAACCATACCGGACAATGTGGAATTGCGGCATGGCGCGTATCTGGAAACGACTTACAGTTTTCAGTTTTACCGCAGCAGGCTTGCCACCGGCATGGTGCTGGGGGAAAATTCATCCGCCTATGTAGGCTGCATGTTTGACATGGGACCGGAGGCCTTTTTTCAGATTGGGAATTACAGTCTGCTTAACGGTCTCTGGCTGATATGCGATCAAGCTGTTACCATTGGCAGCCATTGTTTACTGTCATGGAATGTTGTAATTATGGATAACTATAGGGCGTCAAAGGTTGCGTTTGAACGCCGTACGATGCTGCAGGCTTATTCCCGGAAGCGTGTGCCGGAAGTGTTGGCGCCGCGGAATGTCCGCCCTGTGACGATCGGGAATAATGTCTGGATCGGGTTTGACTGCTGCATTCTTCCCGGCACCACCATTGGCGATGGTGCCATCGTGGGTGCCCGCTCTGTGGTGAGTGGAAATGTTCCGGCATGCAGCATTTTTGCCGGAAACCCGGCTCGCCTGGTGCGGTCTCTGGATCCTCTGATAAATCTGGAGAATACCCGTGGCTGAAAAAAACCAGGCAAAACCGCGCATTATTGTGTTTGGAATTCTCTTTTGGTATCCATTGGCGGGGGTCACGTATCAATTTCTTCATTTTCTACTGGGGCTTCGTCGCCTCGGGTTTGATCCCTGGTACATTGAGGATTCCGCCCGCTGGGTCTACAGCCCGACACTTGGCGAGAGCACTCCTGATGCCGACGCCAACATTGCCGCCATCGCCCCGATTCTTGAGGCGCACGGATTGTCCGGACGTTGGGGATTCCGCGGGCATTACGCTGGCGGAAAATGTTACGGTCTGACTGAAATGCAAATATCAGAGCTTTATAAAACTGCGGATATTATGCTTAATGTCACCGGGGCGCAGGAACTGCGCCCGGAGCATATGGATTGTCCGACAAGGGTTTACCTTGAGACCGACCCAGTGGTATCGCAAATTCAGATCGCCCAAGGCAATACCAATGCGATGGCTGCGCTGGACGCCCATACGGCCCATTTCAGCTATGGCGAGAATCTCGGCTGCCCGGATTGCCGCCTGCCCATCAGCCGTTATAAATGGCGGCCAACGCGACAGCCTGTGCTGCTGGACTTCTGGGAGTCGCCTCCCACCAATGCCGGGGAAACGTTCAACACCATTGCAACATGGAAGAACAATGGACGGGACATTGTTTTTGAAGGGGAGACTTATTACTGGTCAAAAGATCGCGAATTTCTGAAATTCCTGGATGTGCCGCATGCGACGGGCGCATCATTTGAGATAGCCGCCGGGGTGGATGAACCAACCCGCCATCTGCTGACCACCATGGGCTGGGGACTTGCAGACCCTGTGCATTTGTCGAGTGATATGACACGCTACCGGAATTATATTCAGCGATCGCGCGGGGAATTCAGTGTGGCCAAAGATCAGAACATTCGCCTGCGCAGTGGCTGGTTTTCCGATCGCAGTGCCTGCTATCTGGCGGCAGGTCGTCCGGTGATAAATCAGGAGACCGGTTTCAGCAACCATTTACCCACAGGCTGCGGTTTATTTGCGTTTGAAAATATGGATGATATTTTACAAGCTCTCGCCGCA
>JAJYPG010000408.1 GCA_021795535.1 Planctomycetota bacterium | reverse complement strand
CCACCCGTTTATCAACGGGCAATTTTGGCCGCAGCAATTCGCGTGTGGTCAGAAAGCCTGTCAAATTTCCCTCATTATCCACCACGGGAAAACCATGATGCAAAAGTGTGGGATAATTATTGAAAAGTTCCTTGTGAATCTCGCCAACGGTTTTCCAGCCGGCAATGCAGACGGGATGGAAATTGGCCGCATCGCGTACACTCAGCCGATCCAGAAAATCAATGGTATATTCCGCACTGACACGAATTCCGCGGCGGGCAATTTTTTCGGTCATAATCGTGTCACGCATTAACAGACACGAAACCATAAAGGCCATGGTGCATCCCGCCAGCAGAGGCAGAAGTCCGTGCGGTTGAAGAGTTGTCTCAAAGGCGAAAACTATAGAAGTAAGAATGGCTCGCGAGGCACCGGTAAACAAGGCCGCCATTCCCACCAGTGCGGCTACCCGAATGTTTACCCCGGCATGAGGAAATAAATGAACGGTGGCGATACCAAGAAGGGCTCCCAAGGCACTGCCAATGGTAAAGAGTGGTGCGAGCGTTCCCCCGGAAGTTCCAGAACCCAGAGATATGGTCCAGGCCAGCCATTTGAGCACCATCAACATCAGCAATCCGCCCAAGGCCACCGACCCGGAAAGAACATGGTCTATATGGTCGTAGCCGACGCCGAGAACCTGTGGATCGAAATAGCCGCAGGTGCCAACAACCACGGCCGCCAGAGCGGGCCACCACATCCAATGCAGAGGACAGTATTTTGTAAAACCATCTTCAACCAGATAGACCGCGCGGGTTACAATTGCCGCAGCCAGACCAATTACTCCGCCCATAATCGCATAGAAGAATAAAGCCCAGTGCGTCGGGGCGGAGAAGGCTGCCATGGCAAATATGGGTTTGGACCCCATGACAAGCACACGCAGGCCCGCTGCCGTGGTACTGGCTATGGCGACGGGAATAATGGATCGCGGGCGGAATTCAAACAGCAGCAGCTCCACCGCCAGCAGCACGGAAGCAACTGGCGCGCCAAATGTGGCGGCCATGCCTGCGGCGGCCCCGGCCGCCAGCAACACTTTACGCTCATCTGCGGATGATCCCAATAGTTGCCCAAGCAGCGACCCAAAAGCGCCGCCAGTTGCAATAATAGGACCTTCCGCACCAAATGGCCCGCCGGTTCCAATGCTGATGGCGGAGGAAAGTGGCTTAAGCCACGTCAATCGTGCGGGAATGGTGCTTCCTTTAAGAAGTATGGTTTCCATGGCTTCGGGAATGCCATGACCGCGAATGGCCGAGGAGCCAAACCGAGCCATGACCCCCACCACCAAAGAGCCAGCAATGGGCACAGCGATAATCCAAATACCCAGATAATGATCGGTTGGATTGCTGAACGCGAAAGAAAAACGTCCGTAAAAGCAGGCATTTGTAAGCAGGCCAATGAGCTTAATTAGAAGCCATGCGGTACCAAACCCAATTCCTCCCAGTATAAAAGCAAGCAAGCTTACAATATACACGCGCGGACCAAGCAGCGTGGCATGTGGTTCCACACTCTCCTGATACAGCGTAGGTCCCAGAGATGGCGCAATTCCAATGCCTTCCGTGGTGGAACCGGTTTCTTTCAGTGATTTTGGGCTTTTGGTATTCTCTGGAACTGTATCCATTATGGCGGTGGTTCCTCCGACAAAACCATATTATTGCTGTTATAAAATTCAAATATATAGCCCGGCCACGCTGCTGCGCAGGAAAAATTCCGGACCAGTGTCACAAAAAAGAAGCTCAGCTTTTCAGCCGCCGGACGTAGCCGGGGCGATGATTGCCAGATGTTCCTTCAACGCGGCATCCAGCACACCGTTGACGAAACTGGCACTGTCTTGTGTGGAAAATTCGCGGGCAATATTGATGGCTTCATCCAGCACGACCTTGGGCGGCGTTTCGGTTACATGCGTGAGTTCCCACAACGCCATGCGCATTACATTGCGATCCACCGGGGCCATGCGCGATAGCGACCACTTGGGTACCA
Source organism: Planctomycetota bacterium (assembly GCA_021795535.1). The sequence goes on along the minus strand of JAJYPG010000408.1, from coordinate 763 downwards.
GCCGGCAAATCCATTGATCGGCGGTATCGCGGTAATCCCAGGTTCCATTGGCATAGCGCGTAGCGACACGCCGGACTTCCACGTCAGAGGTTTGTTCGGCTATGAAGCGGGGAAGCTGTTCAATTAAAAATTCCGGACCCTGCACATCGGCCTGAAACAGAACCTGCAGCGCCAGCCGCCGACCCTCGGATTGCTCTCGATTAACTTTTTTTACAGACACGTGCGATTTACCCTTCGTTGTTTGCGAGCTTTTTAATGTCCGCCAGCACACCGGCCATTTCCATGGCACTGCATGCGGCGAACCAACCAATGTTACCCATTTTTAAACCGGCGCGATCCATCGCCTGTTCCACGGTATCCGCGGTAATCACCCCGAAAAGAGTTGGTACGCCGGTTTCCGGACCAATTGCGGCTATCTGACCGGCCGTCTGACCGGCAACATGATCGTAATGGCTGGTTTGTCCGCGGATAATGCAGCCCAGGCAAATAATCGCACTGTACGCTCTATCCTTGGCCAACTGCCGGGCTATGGTGGCCAATTCCAGACTGCCGGGAACCCAGACCTGTAAAATTTGAGAATCCGCCGCTCCATGTCGCAGCAACGCATCCACAGCGGCGGCGGCAAGGCGGCTGGTTATCAGGTTGTTAAATTCCGCCGTAACAATGGCATACTTCTGTCCGGGCAGAACCTTCAGAGAACCACGAATTTCGTTGATCATCCAGCTATTCTCCATAAACGAAGTTACCGGCAAGTGTAACGAAC
>JAJYPG010000407.1 GCA_021795535.1 Planctomycetota bacterium | reverse complement strand
AATAAGGCGGCCATGGTCGGCTCGGGAAATAAGTCGATACTGATTCGCTCACGAAACAAAGCATAGAGCGTAAAATCGGAAACCAGCGCACCAATCACCCACCTTCCGGCCCGCTGGATTCCAATATCCACAATCGCCGGCACCGAAGGCGAAGTTCCGTCTCGAGCCGCGCCGGAGTTACCGGTTACGGCAGGCGTGCCAACGGCCAGCCGTCGGATTCGGGCATGAACTTCATCCGAGCTTATACCCACAAGATCGGCAATATTTTTCTGCAACAATCCCCGACGAATGGGGTCGACAGACGAATTAAATATCGCCGGGGCCACCAGCCGCATCAACGCCTCGGAAGCGCGTTGTTTACCAGCCAGAGAATCCGACGCTTGAAACGTCGCATACATTTTTTCCCAAGCATATTCCAAGGAATCTTTGGCCTCTGCGAGGATTTTCTCAAACGCCTCACCACCATGGGTCATGCAAAAATCACAGGGGTCTTTACCATCCGGTACATGGGCAATTCGAACATCCACGGGATACCGAAGAAGCAATTCGATGGCCCGGTCCGCCGCCCGGCGTCCGGCGTCATCACTGTCAAACACCAGTGCCACGCGGTTGCAAAATCGCCGCAACAAATTGATATGCTGCTCGGTCATGGCGGTGCCCAGAGTGGCGACAACATTTTCCACTCCCGCCTGATGGCACCCCACCACATCCATGTACCCCTCCACCACTACCGCCAACTGCTTGCGGATCAGCGGCTGGCGGGCCAAATTCAGAGCGTAAAGGGTTTCTCGTTTGGAAAACAAAGTCGTTTCCGGCGAATTAAGATATTTTGGACCTTCCTGATCCGAACCAGTCTGCCCCTCTGCGCCTTGCGCCGGTGCTGCAGTTGGAAGAATTCTTCCGCCGAACGCGATAACCCGGTCACTGGAATCAATAATTGGAAACATTAATCGATTACGAAATACGTCATAGGGGCTGCCATCGGAGCGGCTTTTTACCAACCCCACCGCCAGAAGCGTTTCCTGACTGATCCCTTTTTTAGCCGCAGCCGCAGCCAAAGCCGTCCACTGGGTCTCGGCACAGCCGATCTGAAAACGTTCTATGGTTGCGGTATTGACCCCGCGTGCTGTCAGATACTGCCGCGCCACGTCACCGGTGATGCCGACAAGGTTTTTCTGAAAATATTGAGCAGCCCACACATTGGCGTCAATGATTCGATCGCGTTGCGAACTGGCCTGTGGATTGGCCGAACGAAATTCCGGCAACGTAATACCATAGCGCTGAGCTAGAAATCGCAGTGCCTCACCCTTGGACATCTTGTGATAATTTTCCACAAATTTAAAAACATCACCTCCGGCGGCACATACAAAGCAATAAAATATCTGCTTCTGCGGTGAAACATACATCGACGGGCGACGATCTTCATGAAACGGGCATAGACCGACGAATTCCCTTCCTGCGGGCCGCAAAGCAATATGCTCGCCGACAATTTCCTCAATTCGAGCCGCCTGACGCACAACCTGAAAAATATGTCCGGAAGAATTACTCATCATCACTGATTCTAACACGCCGCACCGCAGGCGTGTTAGCCATCCAACAGACAAGCTATTAAATAGGCAAAGCTATCCAATTAGGCCTGCGAATTAGACCTAGCCGAAGAAGCAACTCTGCGATAAGCTTAACGGCTGAATAATTGCATGGAGCTTGATTATGCGATTGAAAAACATATTGGCGGTCATTGCTTTCACACCGATGCTATTTCTGGGTCTCGCCGGTTGCAGCAATTCGGCTCCGGCACGCGTGTCCATACGCCAGCCGCTTAATCCAGCCGTGCTGCAAATTCTCCGATCTTTAGCCAAAGGACATCGAGACAAAACACAACTCGCATTCCTCGCGGATTTTAAGGGACTGTCGACATCCGTTGGCCGGTTCAACAGCTATATGTCCGGCAGCCAAGGCAAACTCTTGAAACAATTAAAAGCCTGGGCACACAAGCATCATGTAAAACTCCATTACTTTTATCGCCCCGGTCTGTATGGCAAAGCCCAGAAAATTATCGCTGATGATGAAGGTTCACTGCTGCTGCACAGCAATGCCGCCGATTTTCAAAAGCGTTATCTCGTAATGATGTATATGGATTACTCCTGGCAATTTGCCATGGATAAGGCCGCCCAAAAGCAGGCCCTGCACGATCATGCCGGACCGGGCCTGATGCAGTATCTGCACAATGCCATCGATGTTAACAAGCAATCCCTTGCTGACCTGTGGAAACTTCTGGAACATTACCAGTGGCAAAAAAGTCGCGGGAACAATTCCGCCAAATAGTGAAAATCCGGGCGCAAAGCGGCGAACTATTTACGCCGGATTTGAAATCCCGGTTACGATTTTCTTCCAATAGGACAACGCCCGGATCAACGGAATCAGCATTTATCCATACCGTTACGTGCGACACACTGGGATTAGGACGGCCTGTCCGTTAAACTCTCGGCATGATGAATGCAGATGTAAAAACAAAAAAGGCGGTCGTGCTCTTAAGCGGCGGCCTGGATTCCGCCACGGTATTGGCCGTGGCCAAAGATAAAGGCTTTGCGTGCTACGCACTGAGTTTTGATTATGGCCAGCGCCATCGGCAGGAACTCCATGCCGCCGCAGAATTGGCCAAAGAAGTTGGTGCCATTGAGCATGTGGTTCTGACCTTGAATCTCCGGCAATTTGGCGGATCAGCTCTTACCGCCGATATTGCTGTTCCCAAAGATCGCCCCACTGCGGATATGGCTCA
>JAJYPG010000009.1 GCA_021795535.1 Planctomycetota bacterium | reverse complement strand
CGATTGGGCAAAGCGATAGCCATCGCCGGTGGTGCCCATGCGGGTATAACTTTGGCCACCCACGGCAATCAGCAGGCTGGTGGATCGCCACTGGTCACCATTGGCGGTGGTAACCAGAAAGTCGCGGGTGGATTCTACGCGACTCACGGCAATTGCGGCATGGTCCGCGCCTGCGGCCACCCGCACGCCAAGCTCGGTCATGGCGTGGAGTAAAGCGTCAACAACGCTTTTGGCCTGATTGGAATCGGGATAAATTTTGCCATCATGCTCTTCATGGGTGGGAACCTGGTGCTCGGCAAACCAGCCGCGCAGGGCGTCATTATCCAGATGATGCAGCGCGGGGGAAAGGAAGCGGCCATTGCGGCCAAACTGGGCGATAAGAAAATCGCGATCACCGGCGTTGGTCAAATTGCATCGCCCGCCGCCGCAGACCAGTACTTTAATGCCTGCCCGCGGATTTTTTTCCAGCACGGCAATGGTGCCGGGCAGATGCGCGTTGCGCAGGAATTCTCCACAGGCCACCGCAGCGATCATGCCGGCGGCACCCGCGCCGAGAATCAGCAGATCAGATGAATGTATTCTTTTAGTTATATCGTTCATTGCAATTCAAGCTTGTTGCAAATAGTGGTGGCCCATGGGTGCCGACCGGTTATTTTGGCAAGGCTGAGAGTCGCTGGGGAATGGCAATTATATTGCCCTGACGGTCGACGCAGGCAATGGTGCTTTCCGCGGTGCAAACCAGCCGCCGGTTGGTCTTGTTATACAGTTCATAGGCATGGTCAATGCGAACATGAGTCTGGCGGGCCACACGCGTGAGCAGTTCGAGTTCATCGTCATAACGGACGGGGTGTTTGAAGGAAACCGTCAGTCTGGCCACCACAAAAAAGAAGCCTTCCTCCTCCAGCGTGCGATAGCTGATGCCGCCAAGGCGGAGCAATTCAGTGCGTCCCATTTCAAAAAAAGGGAGGTAATGTGAATGATGCAGATACCCCATCGGGTCGCATTCCACATAACGCACGCGAAGGGTGATGCGGTGTTCCGTGGGAAGGCTCTCTGGTGATGGCGGAGTCGGGTGTGTCATGGTTCAAAAGTCTCCATAACCGGTTGGAGTCCGGTGGTTGGGGGAGCGGCGCAACATAAATGGCCCGGGTGGCCGGAACGGCTTGCTGATTCAGTTGAAACCCAACAGCTTTTCGCCAAGTTCATCATAGAAAAGCTGGGCCAGCTTGTCCGGGTCCACCGTGCGGTTGAATTTTTCAATTCCATCCACCAGCACCACGGGCACCATATCCTGGTATTTTTCCAGCAGAGCCGGATCGCGGGTGATGTCTATTTCCTCAATAACGGCGGGAACATGCGGCGTTACCACAAGCTCAATAACGCGGCGCACCGCCTTGCAGGCGTCAGAATTCGGCGTAACCATCAGTGTAATGCGATGCATAAAAGTCCCTTTTCATAAACCGTGCCACAGTCACAATAGATTAACCGACCGGGCGGAACAAGACCAATGGCTGACGCGCCCCGCCAAAGTGGGGTGGGAGGGAAGCCGGGTCTCTTGCCCGGAATTGCGTAAATCACTAATATGAATGCGGTTTTAACAAGGTGAAGACATGAACGATGCCGTAATTACGTTTGATCCGAAAACAATTATTCCCGCCGACACAACGCCAGGCGCCAAACCACCTATTACCGTGTTATTCTGGCTGATTTTACTGGCCGGGTCGATTGGCGCGCTGGTGGGCACCGTGACAATTCGCATGCATCTTCTTCCACTGGCCCCGGTGAACATGGTTTGGCATTTTCTGATGCTGGGCTTTTTTCTGCATTGCATGGCCTGTTACCTGGCGGGCGGGGCGATTGCCCTGGCACCACGGTCCAAGCCGTTGCTGGGTATCACCGTTCTGGTGCTGGCGGTGAATGTTATTTTCACTCTGGCGCTGATTTTAAGCGGACCTGCCACGGTCACATACATCCGCTAATGCCGACTTGCCAGCATCAGGCAACAAAAAAACACCCTTATGACGCGGGACGCTGAAATAATTGCTGCGCTCATAAAGACGCGGCCTTGGGAAAAATGGGGGAGGGAAAAAGGCCCGGCTTCGGTTATCATTCCAACGTCTGAAATATGGGGCTGTTCTATAGCAGTTGGGCAACCCGTATGGGGAAATCATTATCGTGTTCGTGGCCTATGGGAGGTGTAACATGTCTTTGAATCGTTGTTTTGGAACCCTGGCGGTGATTGGCCTGATGGTTGCCTGCGGAGCATTGCCCGTTTGGGGAACAGATGCCCCCGTGCCGCGCGGGCAAATTACGTCAACGGCGCCAGCCATACCCGCCGGAGCCACCTTGCAGGAAAAACAGCTTCTGGTGGCGCAATTGGCCAAAGCCGCGGAGGCATCAGCGCCGGAAGTTCAACCGACCATAGTGCAAATAAACGCATGGATTCGGGACTTGGGCGCTCAGCGTTACCGGCGGAGGCAGACGGCCAAAAAAGCACTGATTGCCGCGGGGCTGGTGGTGGAACCTTATGTGAAAAAGGCGATGGATGGTTTGACCACACCGGAAATGCGCCATGAGATGCGCGCTATTCTCTATGCGCTTGATAATCTGAAGTTGCGCACCGGAAAACTCATCACGCTGAATCTAAAAAATGTCTCGGCCCAAACGGCCTTTACCAGGGTTTTCAAACTGGCCGGCACAACCTTCAGCGAATGGCCGCCCAATTTGTTCCAGCAGCAACCGGCGCACCGCGTCACGCTGGAAGCGCACAACGAGCCACTGCTGAAAGTGCTATGGTCGCTGGCGCGGCAGACGAATATTTCACTCTCGAATATAAACTTTAACAATCAAGCGAATGCTCTAAGCGCGCCGGGTGGCTTGAACGTGCATAATCCGGTTTCTTTCGCAGGTTCGTTCCTGACAACCATCAATCAGATTGATTATCACAAAACGGTCAATTTTAATTCGTCAGCGCTACAGATTACCCATCAGTTGCTGCTGACCATGACCATGGCGTCGGACCCGACACTGCGGGTGTTGAATGTCAACAATCAAGTGAAAATAACCACGGCAACAGACAACCTTGGGCATTCACTTTTGGCGCCCGCGGCGCAAGGTCCGGTTTACTATTACGGCGGTTACTGGAACGCCAATTCGGGCGTTTTTAACCTCGGCGGCACGCTCAAAAGTGTTCCTAAAATGGGGCGAGATCTGGCCGTGCTGAAGGGAACGGTTCATGTGACGGTGGGCACAGGAACAAAAACGCTTGTGTTTAAGCATCTCCATAAGGTTGAAACGCGCAACATTGCCGGGATTCGCATTAAAGCGGCGAATTTTATGCTTTTGAACCAGAATCAATATCAATTGCAGTTAAGCTTTGGGCCGACTGATGCGGGCAATGACAATGCGCTGGCCCCGACCCAGCAGACGGTGGTCACATCGCTTCAGAACAACAACAGCTTTATTCTTGAGGACAAACAGGGGCGGAAACTTCAGGGGAACATGGCGGGTGGCGGTGGTGGTCCGGTGCGGTTCCAGTACAACTATATGTTCTATAACAACAACAATACCATAGGCAAGCCGACCAGGCTGATCATTCATGTGGTGACCGGACAGAAGGGGCTGGATATTCCTTTTGAATTCACGCATGTTCCCCTGCCATGAGGAATGATCGCGGAGATTCTTTTTTCCCCCCGATGCAATCCGGCAAGAGTATACGGGTGCCTTGACCACAATTATGCCGCACGCCTTCAAGTTTGAAATAAAACAGGCAGGCAATGGAGAATTGCGGTACAGGTCTCCAGACCTGCGGATACTGGCGTGCAGACCTGCCGCGACGTATCGGGATACACCACAAAAACGTTGTTGCCATTGTTTGGGAAACGGTTCAATCCTGTGTGCGTGCGGTATTACGGCTGGTCGACACGGACCTTCGTCGAAGCAGCAAAGCCGCGCCACCCAATACCAGCAGAGCCAGTGCGGTGGGTTCGGGTACCAGAATTTCCGTCACCTGTGTGGCCCAGGTGCCATTGGCGGAGGGCAGTTCCTGGAAGGTCCAGAAGGCATTGGGATTGGTCGGGTCGGCAACGGTCGTGCTGTAATCGCCCCAGCGGTAGGTGCCGGTAAGCAGCGAATAGTCGGTGGTGCCCGCTTTAAGCAGGAACGGCGTTCCAAGGGAAAGAGAGCCGGAGGAGGATATATGCCCGACCGCGGCATACGAACTGGCATACTGATTGCTTGAGCTTTCATTAAACGCCAACACCACCGTGCCGTTGGTTCCCACGGCCAGTGATCCATAAAACAGGGAACTGTTGGGATGATTGGGGTCGGTAAACAGCATTTCGTTGGTGATGGTGGGGGAAGAGCCGTTGGTTGTGGTGGGTGTGACACCGAAAACGCGCAGCGCGGAAAGCGCATTGTTGGTCGGATTGGCCACGGTCTGCACGCCCCAAATTTGCCCCTTGGAAAGAACCAGACTGGAACTCAGGCGGTCATCGCCGGTGTCCAGCCCCGCGGAGGTGCCGGGCTGCGCCGCGGTTGTGGTTGGTCCACCGGTCTGATTGGCAAACTTCGCCAGATTGAAATTAATGTCCAGTGTGGGTGGGCTTCCCGGAACCACCACAGTCTGATTCAGATTTTGTGTGTAGCCCAGGGTATTGGAACTGTTTTGATCATAATTTGAATATAGATATGTTGTATGATTTGTATTTCCACTGAAATCATTCACCGGCTGGTTGGTAAACCCCAGGTTGTTGTAGGACTGATTGAAAAGCGCTGCCCCGTTGGCATTGCCGGCGGTCAGGCTGCTCTTGGGAATGACCAACACGTCGGCATTGGTTGGGGCGCTGGTGAAATTATTAAGAGAACTGGGCACGGAATACATATTGCCGGCCAGTGTGACGTAATTGGCGGTGATGCCCAGGGTGGGGAAATCGGCAAATTCCGGGGTGGTGGTATTGGCGGGCTGGGCATTGTAGGTAATTCCCTGCCAGCCCAGTAGCGGATTGCTGGATTCCGCCACCAGAAAATTATTCGCGGCGCTAACTCCGGTGCTGTTTTGCGGTACGGTAATGGAACTGGCAAACCAGTTTCCCGTGCTTGGGTCGTAAATAAGACGCGGGTCACTTAATCCCACGCTGGTGGTGCTGCCACTGGGTGTGAAAGCGGCGGTATAGGCGCTGGAACCAAGTGCATTTTTCCAGAAGGACTTTAGTGTTTCCGTCAGCACCGGCGCATTGGTAACGCCGCTGGAGATTTTACTGTAGACCGAAAATTGGCCGTTAATAAGCTCCGCAATGTTCGTCGATCCAACGGCTCCATTGGTATCTGGTGGGGCGTAGTTGAAAGCATAGCCGCTGTTGCTTAGCGTGCCGGCGGTAAAATTTACCGGCGTGGAATAACCCCCGGTCCCGGCGAAAGCCACGGAGGCGACAGCCAGACTTGAAAGACAGACAGAACCAGCGGAAAACAGTTTGGCTCGCATGATAACACCCGTAATAACAAAACGACCCGTGAAACCAGCTGATGATACGCCCATAAAATCAAAAATCCGGTGTCGCACACTTTATATTCAGATATTCAAGGCTTGCCAGGACTCCATTCGCGGCAAACACCTTCAAATATACCGGCTGGTCGCGATTTATATTAGCCTGCTACATGGTGTTAAGCAAGAAAATTCCCAAAATGGAAACCACTGGGTGAGTGCTCGTTTTTATCGGGATTGGCAATATTGCCTGCAGAACCAGCTCTTTGAGCTTAATCACGGGTGCCACCGCCGACCAGAAGCGGCTGAGGACAGCCGCGCTCCCATGAGCGTGCCCGCTGGGCACGCCTGAGCTTCCGTGGTTCCCGATAAAACGGGCACACCCAAACCACTTGTTCCTTGAATTTTGGACAGCATTGGGCTAAATTATTTAATCCGCTTGGGGTAGATAGCTCAGCTGGTAGAGCAATGGACTGAAAATCCATGTGTCGCCGGTTCGATTCCGGCTCTACCCAATACCCCCAAACTCTCGGAAGACCGCATGGATTCAAGGGATTCATGCGGTTTTTCGTTGGTGAATATCATTGATTCAGATTGGCACGCAGCGGCACCAAAAGGCACGTTTTGGCCCCCAGCTTTCAGCGCATTTTCAGCGAGCCCAAAGCCCATTGAGCTTTCTGTCCCGGTGGCCAGGAGCTGCGCCTGATGGAATACGGACCTTGAATTATTGCCGAGTTCCGCAGCTTTGATAAAATAGCGAGGTAAAGGAGGCACACCATGAAATATAATTTATTGATCTGCTCAGACACCCATGAAGCTGCGCCCGGGATCATTCCACCGCCGGATACCCGATGCTGGTTGCACGCTGGCGATTTTTACAACAACAAAGACATCGCCTCATCCGACGATGAATCGGACGCCCAATATGCCGACACTATCGGTGCGTTGGAGGGAGGCGAAGCCTATCAATGGTTTAAGTCCTTCAAGATGCCCATTTATTCCGTTCGGGGCAATCACGATGGCCACGACGCCTGGGGCTTCTTTCGCACCGTGCAAGACATTACAGGCAAAGTTGCCCGCGTAACTCCGGAATTGTTAGTGGCAGGCATTGGCTGGCATGGCCGCAATTACAATGATTTGCCATCCGAAGCGAATTTTACGGATGTCTGTTCAACTCTTTCCGGTACCGTCCGCAGGTTAAGAAAGCCCGGCGATATGCTGATTCTTCTTACCCACTATCCAGCCTATGCCCCACCAGTGGCGAAGAACCAAGAGGGCACCTTCACCACACTGCGGGAGTTGGCGGGAAGTATCAAGCCTGTGTTAATTATACAAGGGCATATCCACCAGTGGGCTGGCAGTCAATATGACGTTCTGTTGGATTCAAAACGTGTGCTGGTGGCCAATCCGGGCGGGTTTGGAATGGCCGTGTCAGTTGATCCGGCAAAGGGGTCAGTGTCAATTGCCGGTCAGCCTGGTGGTCGTGCTGGCCATTGAGATGGATAAAGGCGTCTGCCCCCGCCAAACTATGTTTAGAGCAACTTCTCAAAATCATTACGTGGATCATTGTCACAAGCCCGGCGCCAAGCAATGAATTCTGTAATATCCACAGGGCGATTGGCGATTTCACAATTATGAACCCATGATTGGGGCTTTAGGGGAATGGATGGAATGGTATAATGAGGCAAAAGCAACTGCTGATATAGATTGACCGCTTGGTCCGCCAAGAAATGCTATGGTGTGAGGTGTGGCATGATTATTGTGACTATATTTGCGTCGATAGTCGGTTTCCTTCTGGGAGTCCTGTTTCTCCTCTTCATTTTCACTATTTTTGTTCGGATTGCCTTGGCACCCTTTAAGATCATCGCCGGACAGTTGGAGAAAATTGGTGTTCTCTCCGCCGAAATAAAAGACAGATTGGCTCACCGTGCCTGGAAAAAGAGTAGGCCAACCACTGGGAGCAATTGCCGGAAGCAATCCGGCAGGCAATTATGCGGATGGCTGGAGCGACGTTAAAGTAACCTTTCGGGCAATCGGGTAGCTCCCGGTTGAACAGCCTGGGCGGGGGAGTTACATCATCCGTCGCATTCGCCTGGGCTGGCCCTTAAAAAGGATAGTGAACGATGCAAGCCGAATTAAGCCGTTTTCAAAAAAAATTTGTAGCGCTTATTGCGGATGCGACGCCGTGGGCGAACAAATACCACGCAGCGGAGAGCCGATGGAAGACCCTTTGCGATCAGCAGGGGGCGGACGTTTCAGAATCTGCTAACAAAACGATTCTTGTTGGGCGGGAAATGGATGCCGCCCTCAACGTACCATGCGGTGCGATTCTGCATGATTGGCAACATATTCAATTCGTGATGGAGGAACCGTTTGCATCGTTCAATTTATTCGTGACGATAATCTCTGATTTGCAGCGGCACAGAATAATCAGGAGCCGCGTAAGCGGTGCGATTGAATGGCTTGAGCGGCAAATAAAAGAGACGACGCTTAGTACGTCGGCGAAAAAGTGCCGCGCCATCCTTCAAAAGAATCCAACGATAACCTTACGGGAGCTTGTGGCTGAACTATCCCAAGAATCATCGGGAAAACCGCCATGTTCTGAAAAAAGCGGCGCAGAATCCGGCTCACTTTCTGACGATTCTATCCAAAATGCCGATTTGCAAACAATTATTAGCGCATGGCCCCGGCTGACGGAACGTGCCTGGCGAGCCATGGTTGCCATCGCCCTGAACGAAGCGAGCAGACAACCATGATGCCGGGGCAGGGACACCGGGAATGTCTTATGTTCAGCCGCTTGGCCATTTTGCTTGTAAGTTTTGACGCCACCCACGGCTGATTGAACTGGCCAAGCAGTGGGACAGGCAATGGAGTCGGAACATATAAAACAAATCGACTACATGCGCGAACGGGGGATTGCTGGCTTGCTTTCCCAGTTTGAGATGGTATGCCAGTACTTATGCGTTCAAAAGCAGCTCTTGTTCCTCACAAGCCTGTTCATTGACCACCGAACCCGCCAACATTGTGAGTTTTTTATCGCAATTAATTTCTTCCTTCAACGTCAACTGCAGCTTGGCTGCGATGGACTTGTTATTAAGTTGCAACGCGAAGGCCCGTGCGGTGCCGTACGCAGCCATTTCATAGTGTTCAACCCGTTGCGCTGCGGCAATCAGTCCGGCATCACGCACAGGAAGAGTATATTTTTCACGGGCAATATCGTCGCCTTCTGAAATCATGCCCTTCATGGCCGCGCAAGTTTTTCCGGTGGGTTTCGCATCAAACGTAAGAAACATATCTTCCAGACGCTCCAGATGACCTTTGGTCTCTTCCAGATGACCGAGAAAGGCGTCTTTGAGCTCCGGTAAAGTGGCCGCCTCGGCCATTTTTGGCAAGGCCTTGATCAACTGTGTCTCGGCACTGTATAAATCTCAAAGCTGATCAATGAAAAGGTTACGAAAATCTTTGGTTTTTCCCATGGTAAATTTCCTTAAAAAGCTGCATGCCACACGGAACCGTTCCATCTGGACTATGCGAAGGCGAAGGACTGCTATACAAACGCGGTGCCAACCCGCGTCAAAGCGTGTTGAGCTCTGCTTCCATTTGCCTCCCGACCATCAATAATGTGCAACTGGGCGTGCTGTATATGGATGAAATAAATAAATAAGCGGCCGTAATCCGCTGCGTTCCTGCCGCTTGGCACGATTATGAATCGCCGGCACCAGCCGTGACAATACGCCGTTATCGGACAGATTGGCCCGGACAGTCTGGCGCACGTACATATCATAACGAGTTCCCGGATGCCGCAAACGCCATAATTCACGAATTATCCCTGTGGCACGTTAATTGCTTTGTAAGTGGGGATATGGTCCCAGCGGCGGTTTGGGATTTATTCTGCTGGTGGTCGTCGTGCTGCTGTTAATGAGTGTGATTCCTGGTCGCTTTTGAATCGTCTGGTTGGCCGAATGAAGGAATATTTATGAGAATTCTTGGCGTGTTAGTTGTTCTTTTAATAGTTGTGGTCATTGCCGCGGGCTTTTACCTCGGTTGGTTTCATGTGTCGAGCGCCAATAATGGCAATAAATCCCACGTCACGATGACCGTGAATCAGGCGAAGATACGTGCGGACAAGAATAAGGCAATAAGCGACCTTCACAACTTGAAACCGGCGACCACAACGCCAGAGCCATCTACTACCCCGGACAATGCCGCGCAATAATGCCATAAACAACTTTACTAATTGTGTTTTCTGTTTTTGTTTTTCTATTTTTGGGAGTACTCCTTATGAAGTCGAAACTACTTAATCTTGCCATGGGGGCGTCATTGACGGCAATCATGGGCTTGGGCGTTGTGGGTTGCTCGCAATCGTACCATTCCAATGCCAATGCGCCCCAGATTATGCTCCACTCCGACCATAGTTCTGTGCAGGTTGGCGAGACGGTATGGGTTCATGCCACGACAATGAATCTTTCCAACAGCAGCGTTCATTGGAAAGTGACTCCCAGCACCGCCACGCTTACACCGGATGACTCCCGTCAGGACCTTTACGCCAAGTTCACGGCCACACAGCCCGGCGGCTACGTCGTCAAGGCCTACTCCAAGACTGGTAATGGCCAGTGGGTGACCGATCGTACCACCATTACGGTCATCGGTACTGGTAACCAGTAAACAGCCACAGACTCCGCCGCAGCGAAGGTCGCGCCGTTTTAACATTCCGTTGTCGGCCACTCCAGGGATTGGCATATATACCTCACGCATTCAGGATTGAAACCTTTTCAAAAGTCTGAAAAGCCAGGGTCAGCAGCGTATTGAGTTTTTGGCAATGGAGGGTGGGAAGTTGATCAAGACATTGGTCAATCGCGGCTTGGAATTCTTGGAAGTTCGGGTAGTGAAGGGAGTTTGTCACCGCGCGGATTAAAACCGGCTATCCTCCTTCCCTAATTCGCAACAGCCCGAAGGAAGGCCCCAATGTGCCGAACAAAATACGAATATCAAGTCAGAACAAGGATTGATAAGAACGGTTATCAGATATTATAAGATGGAAAACCACTGGCTGGTTTTGAAATCCTGAATAGCGCCCATCAGTGGCTGGTTTTGAAGCGCCCCGTGACACAAACTTTCCCTGTTGATCAAATAGCAAGAGGATTTGTGGCAATCTTGTTGGTATCAAGGGTAACAGCTCCATTACGGGCCAAAGCTCCACCATCCTGAATGGAGGCACTGTTATTTATTGTAATATTTGTTTTTGCAAGGATAGTCCCCTCAAAAGTGCTGTCCGCACCAAGCGTGGCGGAACTGCCCACCTGCCAGAATATAAAGTTTCTGGGTTCAGCCTCACTATCTCTGTTAATTGATATAACCGCCGAATCTTTCGCGGTGATAAGCGTGGTGCCAATCTGAAATACGAATTGGGCTTTTTTATCATCCTGGCAGTTGAGCGTGAGCGTTCCTTTAAGAGCCGCCGCCGACGAAAAAAAATAAACACCGGGTAGAAGCATCAACCCGCCCAAATCCTGGCCGCTTAAATTGTGCGTTGGTTTCATACCCACAACAGCGTTGTACGCAGTGGTAAGATCTATATGTGCCTGAAGGGCGGCATCATCCGCCATGCGTTTGGCATTTGGTGACATTACTATTCCCGGCGGGAAGCCGGTAATTGTCAAGCCGTGAGAGCTGCCCACATCTCCACCATGTACGACGGTGTCACCCGTATTGGTAACAGTGGAACCGCCGAGCACCGCAAAGTTCGCGGCGGAATCCAGCACAATCTGAACTGGTGTCTTCAGGGGAAGTGTGTCCAGTGGTGCGACCACCAGCATAACAAGTGTTTTTTTTGCCATAGCCTAAATTCCTCTTTCACAAACCACCGGGCGGTAATTTGTGAATATGTAGTCACTATTCCGATGCTGGGCATGTGGGAGAACCAGTCTGATGGGAGTTTTAACCCAGACGGGCATCATAGCAACGGGGGCGTTCCGCCGGTATGCAAAACATCCCCGTTCACAGCATTGCCCCACTTACGCGCCCCACTACTACTTCACTTTTTCAATAGGATTGGGCTTGGTTTTCTTCTGTCGATCCGTTCCCAGGAATCACGCACGGCTCGCTTGGCGTTTTCCCAGGTCAAGGTTGATTTTCCCCTATGGAAGGCCCAATCACGTACCAGAATCAATTCGGTTTCGTTAAACGTTTTATTGCTATAGTGCACTCGCGATTCCCAGCCATACTGATACGCGGGGGCATACTCTTCGTATGTTGCACCCTTTTTGATGTAGGGCCGCGCTGTGTAAGTGGACCGCCAGAAACCATGCTCCACGGTTGGATCAATATCCTCCGCGATGGCTTTCCCTGCCAGACCGCCCACCACGCCTCCTGCAACCGCACCCGCGACAACTCCCAAAACGGTGCCAACAGGTCCCCCCGTGGCGGTTCCAATGGCCGCGCCCGCTGCCACACCACCAACAACACCTCCTGCAACCGCACCCACCCCGGTTCCGACAGGATGTGCCGCTGCCATACCGCTAATTGGATTGCGATTCGCATAAGGTTCTGTATCCAATTCAGATCGCAGTAATACCAGCGATGGTATCTCCTGTTTGGCTAGTTTTCGCTGAAGGGTTCGCACACTAATACCAATG
>JAJYPG010000406.1 GCA_021795535.1 Planctomycetota bacterium | reverse complement strand
GATTCTGGCTGTCGCCAACCATCACGGGCTGCAGGTCGTCGCCGAGGGCGTGGAAACCGTCCAGCATGTTGATTTCCTCAAAGAACGTGGATGCCCGCTGTTTCAAGGGTATTATTTTGCCCGCCCAATTCCCGCTGAAGAATTTGTCCAGCAAGTATTAAGTGAGCCCATCGGCAAATAAGTAACGAAATCAGTGCAGGCAACGGGCCGAAATGCACTGCGGGGCGGCTTATAATCAGGCGTATTACAACAATGACGCTTTTACGAATATCACACTTTCAAATACGCTTTTAACTTTGTCAGAATTGGATAGAATATGGAATGAAAATCAGCGAAAGGCTGGTTGCGATGTGAAAGGTACTGCTGGAATGACCGGCTCACATGAAATACTTGATTTGACGATTATCGGCGGCGGCCCCGTGGGGCTGTATGCCGCCTATTATGCGGGCCTGCGACAGATGAAAACCAAAATCATCGATTCGCTGGATCAGTTGGGCGGTCAATTGGCCACACTATACCCGGAAAAATATATCTATGATGTCGCCGGCTTCCCGAAGATTATTGCCCGTGATCTGGTCAAAAACCTTATGGAACAGGGCTTGCAATATCATCCGTCCGTGCATCTGTCGGAAACGGTAATAACGCTCAAACGCCATGAAGCGCTGGATTGCTACATTGTCGGCTCAGAGCTTGCGGAACACTACACCAAAACGCTGCTGATTTGTGCCGGAGCCGGAGCGTTTCAGCCCCGCAAAATCATGCTCCCGAATGCCGCACAATGGGAAAACAGAGGCATTTATTATGCTGTTTCTTCAAAGGCGGCCTTTACCGGCAAGCGGTTACTGATCATCGGCGGCGGGGATTCCGCGTTGGACTGGGCGATGAATCTTCATGGAACCGCATCACATATTTCCATTATTCACCGCCGCAATCAATTTCGGGCGCATGAAGACAGCGTTTCCAAGGTTTTGGCGCTGGGCGTACCAATTTTAACATTTTGGGAATTAAAAGAGCTGGTAATAGCCGATAATGTTTTGAAAGGCGCGGTTCTGGTAAATAACCAGACGCATGAAGAGCGGACAATATCGGTTGATGCCATACTTCCGCAACTCGGTTTTGTCAGTTCTCTGGGCGCGATTAAAAATTGGCCTGTCAAGCAGGAAGGCCAATCTATTCTGGTCAACCAGCGGATGGAGACCAATATGAAGGGGATTTTTGCGGCCGGTGACGTTGCGGGATTTTCCGGCAAACTCAAGCTCATTGCCACGGGATTTGGCGAGGCGGCAACGGCGGTGAATTACGCAAAAATTCACCTTGATCCGAAAGCCAAGGCATTCCCTGGCCACAGCAGTGAAATGGGACCACAGGCCGTGACAACCATTGCTGATCCGCGGCAATCTGTAACGGTGGAATAGGTTGATCGTTTGGTATAATGGTCAGCAAGCTCAGGACGAGCGACAATGATGAAAAGGACAGCGCAAAAATTGAACTTCAAAGGCCTTACAACCTTTAAAATGCTGGGCGTGGTAGTGCTTGCCGGGTCCCTGCTGTCAGTTTGGCCGGGATGCAAGGACGGATCAACGGATTCCGCATCCGCGCCCAGACGTGACGGTACAGTGCGTCCCCTGGCCTTGGAAGCCCAGCCGCTGAAGAACTCGCAACATGTCATGAGCAATCCGTTGGCGGCACAGGTCTGGAAAAATGCGCAATGGTTCAAATTGGCCAAAGCCCAATCATCCCGGATTGCCGGCGCGCACACCAAAATTGCCGCGGCATTCACGCCGGCGGACCTGTATGTTGCGATTGTCGCAACCGGACCGTATCAAGCCGCGGCGAATGCGGCTGCGGATAACCTCTGGCGGCAGGACTGTTCGGAAATCTGGCTGGATACATCACGAAAACAAAACGGAACCAATTTTTTTGAACTGGTCGTATCTCCAACAGGCCGCACCCACGGCGTGTGGCATCGGTCTTCCACAGCGCCGACGCCCACATCATCCGGGGCACCGGATTTGAATCATCCATATAGCCTGATTCCATGGAATATTAAAGGCCTTTCCGTAAAAATTGGAACAGGCTCCTGGCGCGGTCGTCGCGCCGCAACCGCGGTTGTAAAAATCCCGATTGCCGGACTTCCCCGGCCCTTGCGGTATGTCAGTAAATCCGGCGGGCGGTTCCGCGTTAATGTGTTACGGTATATCTGGCGGGCCAACGCCGCCGGCCGGCGGCGGCTTGTGCAATACAGCCTGTTCCCCGTGCCGCTTGAAGCGCAGGCATTTACCCCCTACCTCATGGGACGCCTGGCCTTGATTTCCTCCAACGACGCCAATTTAGCACTGCGGCGGTAATCTTGGTACGGACAAAGGTGTCGGGTACCGTTTTTCTTGTAAGTGACCACCGGAGTTGATCAACGCTTCGCGGTTTTACGAAGAATTGCGCGATACCGGGATGGCACATGCTCTCGCGCCTTTATCGGGACTGTTTCCCGCCGCCCCGGCGTACGGTAAACGATTACCAGTTATTAGCTCGATGCGGCAGCGTGTCGAGTTGAATGCGCAGATTCAGCCTGATTGCACGCTGTAGTCTTCCTCGGCGCGATTGGCACGGTGCATGCCGGGCCGGCATAGTGTATTTGTCCTACATTGCCTTTCGCATCCAACTGTGACGCTGCCGCGTCAGGCTAATATGCGTTGGGTTATTGGTCGTTGAAGCGCAGCGCCTCATGGATTGTAGCTGTAGGTGTAGTTTTCGTAGGTCATCGCTGATGGATCACTGCTATAAGCGGTG
>JAJYPG010000405.1 GCA_021795535.1 Planctomycetota bacterium | reverse complement strand
TCCTCTATTCTTACTAGTGTTGTTGATTTTGTTGTAGTTACGTTATGGTAACAGAGCTTAATAGTAAAAGGTAAAGCAGAATGGCAGGAAACGAAACCACACTGAAGATTTATTACGAGAATGATGCGCCTATTTCCGGCCTGAATGGAAAAACCGCAGCTGTTCTTGGTTATGGCTCGCAAGGCCACGCACATGCCCAAAACCTGCGTGACAGCGGCGTGAAGGTCCTCGTGGCCAATCGGCGCGATTCCGCCAACGGCAAACTGGCGATCGAACACGGGTTTGACCCCATGCCGATTCCGGACGCCGTCAAAGCGGCTGATCTGATAATCGCCACGCTCCCTGATGAATTGCAGCCGGATATTTACGTCCGCGAAATCGGGCCGCATCTTAGAGCCGGCAAGACATTCGGGGCCACCCACGGGTTTGGAATTCACTTTAAGCAAATTGTCCCTTCCAAAGATGTTGATGTTGTCATGATCGCCCCCAAGGGTCCGGGCCATCTGGTGCGCAGCGAGTATGTCAAAGGCGGCGGCGTGCCGTGCCTGGTGGCGGTTCATCAGAACGCCAGCGGTCAGGCCATGAAAACCGCTCTGGCATGGGGCAATGGTGTGGGCGGCGCGCGAGCCGGCATTATTGAAACGAGTTTTAAGAATGAATGCGAAACGGATTTGTTCGGTGAGCAGGCCGTGCTGTGCGGCGGACTATCGGCCTTAATCAAGGCCGGGTTTGAAACGCTGGTGAAAAACGGCTACCCGCCGGAAATGGCCTACTTTGAATGCGTGCATGAAGTCAAACTGATTGTTGATCTGATTTATCAGGGCGGCCTGAACTACATGCGTTACAGCATCAGCAACACCGCGGAATACGGCGATCTTACCCGCGGCCCGCGCATTGTTACCGAAGAAACCAAAAAGGAAATGCAGAAGATTCTCGATGAAATTACATCGGGCAAATTCGCCGCGGAATGGATGGCCGAGCACCGGGCCGGCAAGCCGAAATTCAAAGCTCTTTACGAAGCGGACGCCAGACATCCCGTTGAGGTCATCGGTCGTAAATTGCGTAAAATGATGCGGTGGATCAACTCGAAAGAAGTTGATTAACCCCGTCGCATCGAACCAGCCTGAAATCACACACGGAGCGCAAGGGTGACAATTAAATTAACCAGCGGCCTGGATCATGTGGCAATTGCCGCGGACAATACCCAGCAGGTGGTGCAATGGTACAGCCGAATGCTTGGCATGGTGATTATTGCCCAAACCGAACCTATGGAAAGCTCCGGCCAGCGCACCTATCTGATCGGTCCGCCGACGTGTGTCAACGCATTTGGCGGCATGATGCTCGAAGTCATGCCCCGTAATGAGCACGTGCGCCGTCCGCGTGAAAGTCATGATCCCGGCATCAGCCATATCGCATGGCTGGTGGAGGATTTTGATGAAGCCTACGCTCATCTGGCCGGGCAAGGCGTCGGTTTTGTCGGCTCGGTGGTTGGAGCCGTCGGCGGCGGACGAGTGATTTCATTCGTCGATTGTGAAGGCAACCTCACGCAGATTGTGGAACGCAAAAAAACCTGACTTCAACCGCAAAACCGCGCCTGTTACTCTTACCAGGACATTGATGTATGCCGCAAAACTATAACATTTCGGATCGGGCGAAGCATTTGGCTTCTCTTTTCGGGCGTCGCTTTCTGGCGGGCGGCATGCTTCTTCTGCTTCTGGCTCTTGCCGGATGCAGCGACCGCACCATCCAGATCAGCCTAGTGCCAACCCATGGCGGCATTCATCCCCGCATGGTGCAAAAAAGCACGCACTGGTTTGTCTGCAACCGGATTGCAATTGTCAATATCAGCGGTATGCTCATGGACACCACGGCGGGCGGACTATTCGGCAACGGGCATAATCCGGTCAGTGATCTGAAGGAAACCCTTGCGAATATCGAACACGATCCACGCGTTAAAGCGGTTGTGCTTCGGATGAACACGCCTGGCGGAACTGTGACCGCCAGCGCCATGATGTACCATGAAATACTGGCTTTTAAGCGTAAGACACACCTGCCCGTGATTGCCTCCATGATGGATATGTGCGCCAGCGGCGGATACTATGTATCCTGTGCCGCGGATTATCAAATGGCCTATCCGACAACCATCACCGGGTCCATCGGGGTTATCGTGCAGTTGTTTAACTTCCACCGCGCATTACGTTATCTTGGCGTGCAGGCCCCGGTTTTTGTCAGCGGGCCCAATAAGGACACCGCTTCGCCGTTTCATGCCATGACTCCGGAAAACAAAAAAATTATCCAGGGCTTTGTCACGCAGTTCTACGCACGATTCCTCCACATTGTGAAAACATCACATCCGGACGTGAATCCAAAGAACTGGCCCAAGCTCACGGACGGCCGCCCCGTTACCGGTGAAGACGCTTTTCATGATCATCTGATCAACGGCCTTGGCGGACTGGAATCCGCAATCAAGCTGGCCAAAAAGATGGCGCATATTCACCACGCCAATGTCGTGCTTTACCGGCGCTACAGCCAATCCAGCGGCTCCATTTACGCCCGTAGCGATTTGCCGGCTCCGCGCAGCCGACAGGTCAATTTAATGAATCTTAATTTAGGCGGCGCGGATGTCAGTTCGCTGTTACATCCGAATTTCTTTTATATGTGGCAATAATACTGTGGCGGCGGCTGGCCTGATGAATATCCCCTCATGGCATTCGTCCTACTTCTGTTGCGCATGCGAAGGCCTGCTGGCGTTGGGAGAAAAGTGTGGTACCAAGGGTTTGCCTGGACC
>JAJYPG010000404.1 GCA_021795535.1 Planctomycetota bacterium | reverse complement strand
ATGTCGCAACAGCGCGAACTGCGACATTGCTGGAAGCCACCGGCGAAACACCGGAAAAGGCGCAGGCCCGTTGCAGTGGCGGAGTCGCGGTTATTACGCCGCCTCCGGAATATCCCACCGGCCCGAAGGTAACGGACTATGTAACCAATTCCCTTGCCCGCAACAACGCCATCCCGGCGCCGCCGTTTTATGGAACACGGGTGGTGCAGGACATTCCAGTTGATGCAATATATCCATATATAGATGAAGTGGCTTTGTTTCGCGGGCAATGGCAGTTCAAAAGCGGCGTAATGCCGCGCGATGAATTCCGCAAATGGACGGAAGAGACCGTTCGTCCCATTTATGATCGCATGAAGCGGAAATGTCGTGATATGAAACTCCTGCGTCCCGGCGTGGTCTATGGTTATTTCCGGGCGCAAAGCGATAAAAACGATCTGGTGGTTTACGGAGATGATCAAAAAACCGAGCTTGTGCGGTTTTGTTTTCCACGCCAGACCGCCCGCAAGCGCTGGTGTCTGTCCGACTTTTTCCGTCCGGTGGAATCCGGCCAGATGGATGTATTGACTTTGCAATGCGTAACCGCCGGACCGCTGATTGCGCCTTATGAAAAGCAACTGTTTGAAGCGGGCGATTTTACCGAATACCTCTATATTCATGGCATGGGGGTACAGATAGCCGAGGCTCTGGCGGAAATGTGGCACAAGCGCGTGCGTCAGGAATTGGGCATTGCCGGGCAGGATGGCCCAGGCATTCGCGACATTTTCGCCTGCCGCTATCAGGGGTGCCGATACAGCTTTGGCTATCCGGCCTGCCCGGATTTACAGGATGAGGAAAAGCTTTTCAAATTGCTGGACCCGTCGCGCATTGGCTGCACCCTTTCGGAAAACTGGATGATTCAGCCGGAGCAGTCCACTTCCGCGGTTATTGTACACCACCCGGAGGCGGTTTATTTTAATGTGGATTAAGCATTCGCTACCGCTTTGCTTCTGTCTGGCACAGGAATGAATTTATGGATTCTAATACCTTGTAAACCTCTGTCCAGAAAAAATGGGCACACGTTTTACGCTTTCCGCCTTATGCGGGCATTGTCTAACGCTGGTGTTCTCGCCTATGATGCAGGCAATGAAAGCGGCAACGGAATCAGAATCGGCAATCCTTTCACAGGCAATTGTTATCCGGGATTTGTGTAAGACATACCGGCAGGGCGAAAATCGAATTTGTGCGCTTAATGGTATTGATTTAACAATAAACACCGGGGAGTTTGTGGCCATTATGGGTGCCAGCGGTTCGGGTAAATCCACTCTGCTGCATTTGTGCGCTCTGCTGGATAAGCCCGATGCGGGAACGATTCACATTGGCGGACAGGTCCTTGGAGAGTTGACCGATGCGCAGGCAGTGGAATATCGGCGGTGGAAAGTTGGCGTGGTGTTTCAACAGTTTAATCTTATTCCCGCACTGACGGTTGAGGAAAATATTCTATTGCCCGCGCGGCTTGCTAGTGCCTGCAATGCCCTGGCCGTTGATTGGTCGCGGGAATTAATGGAACGGCTCGGCTTGACCAAACGCCGTGCGCACCGTCCCGATGCCCTTTCCGGCGGCGAACAGCAGCGGACGGCGATTGCCCGCGCCCTGGTGATGCGTCCCCCGGTGATTCTGGCGGATGAGCCAACCGGCAATTTGGATTCCGGCAATGCGGATCAGTTCTGGAAACTTCTTTCCGCAATTTTACCCAGTGTAAAAACCACGGTTCTTCTGGTAACGCACGAACCGACCGCGGCCATGCAGGCACAGCGTGTTGTAGTGCTGCGCGATGGTCGTGTGGCCGGTGGTTTTTGTATAGAGGAAGTGGAACATGCGGCCACTTTGGCATCTCGCTATCAGGAACTTGCACGCTAAACCAATGCGTGGCATTCTTGCCGCGCTGGTGGTGGTGCTGGCGGTGAGTCTGGTCACGGTGGCTAGTCTCCTGTTGGCCTGTGCACGCGGCACCTTTGAAAAACAGATGACGCAGTGGCTTGGCGATGTGGATGTTCGCGTTCGCCCCCTGGTGGACCATTTTGGACAATTTGTACCATCTTCAACGCTGAATATCGTGCGGCATCAGCCGCAGGTTTCCGTGGCGGGCGGCAAAGTCATCGCGTTTGCACGTTTCAACCATGGTTCGCACGTCGCATTGGCCCAGTTGGTGGGACTTTCCTGGCCGGCCATGAATCAGCTTCGGCCATTGCGCCTCGCCTTGGGGCATGACATTTCATCCCGCGGAAAATCCGTGGATAAGGACATTGTTCTGGATCAAGGCCTGGCACGCAGGCTTCATGTCAAGCCGGGGCAGACCCTGACACTGCGGGGTACGGGAAATAAACTCTGGACCATGCGACTTGTCGGAGTCGCGGGAAGATCGGCGGTTAAACGATTTCTCCAACAACCGTACGGTTACATATCGCTACGTCTTTTTCGTCAAATATATCCACAGTTGTCCGGGTTGACGCAAATAGACATTCGTCTTAAACCGGGGGTGAACAGGGAACTGTTTGCAAAAAGCTTAAAACAACTTCTGGGCCCCGGTGTGAAAGTTCTTCCCGGCGGGCACGCACGGGCGGCATTCGCGGGGATTGAGGGGCTGTTTAACAAGCTGGAGATTCTGACCGTGGTACCCACCGCTCTGGGAGCCGGCCTGCTTATTCTGGCCGTCATGGCCATCGGGCTGATGGACCGTATACGGTATCTGGGACAACTGAGGTGCATTGGCGCAAGCCGCGGCCAATTGCTGGGTACCACTATTTAGATCGGAA
>JAJYPG010000403.1 GCA_021795535.1 Planctomycetota bacterium | reverse complement strand
GATGTTGCGCGGACCCGGCGTAAGGGCCATGCGGGAACTGCTGCGGCAGATGTATGAAATGGGCACGCTTTCCATTCCCGTCGTAATGGTAACCGGAGCTTTCATCGGGGCGGTGCTCGCCATTGAAGCCTATCCCCAGTTTGCCGCTATCGGCATCGCCTCACGTCTTGGGTCGGTTATTGTGGTAAGCGTGGTAAAACAGACCGGACCCATTTTAACCGCCGTAATGCTCGCGGGCCGCGTGGGCGGCGCCATGACCGCGGAACTTGGAACCATGAAGGTAACTGAACAGATTGACGCTTTGCGGGCGATGGCTTCCGATCCGATCCGCACGCTGGTGGTGCCGCGTATACTCGCCTGCATCATTATGACTCCGGTGCTTACCATGTATTCCGACGCGTTGGGAATTTGGGGTGGCTGGGTTATTGCCGTGGGTGTCGACGGGGTGCGAAATTATTCCTTCTGGCATTATGCCGCTGCCGGAACCGATATGTTCACTGTGAATGTCGGACTGATGAAAAGCTTCATTTTTGGCATTGTTATTGCCTCCGTCGCCTGTTACAAGGGCTTTCGTTGCGGCAACGGAGCCCGCGGCGTGGGCAAGGCCTGCACGGAAAGTTTTGTGATCAGCTTTATTGTGATTCTGCTGGCCAATTTTGTGCTCGCGGTGATGTTCAACAATATTTCCAGTTGGTTATGGCCCAATCAGCCTGGCTTGCTGTAACGTCCTCCGGGACGCCGCTCTTCACGGCGAGAGCGACTCGCGGACTCCAATGGATAAATAATAGTATGGTCGAACGAATGCCCACACCCGAAAAAAAACGACCAACCATCATTCGCTTTGAAGATGTTCACAAGCGCTTTGGCCCTCTGGTTGTTCTTGATGGAATGACGCTGGATATTCCTCAGGACCAAACCACCGTCATCCTTGGCCCTTCAGGTGTGGGAAAATCCGTTCTGCTTAAGCATATTGTCGGGTTGCTGCGGCCCGATTCCGGCCGCATTTTTTTTCGGAGCCAGCGCATCGACCATCTTGGCGAACGCGATCTTGAACCGATTCGCAAACGTATCGGATTTCTCTTCCAGCTTGGCGCTCTGTTTGATTCCATGAGCGTTGGAGATAACGTCGCTTTTCCCATTCGCCAGCAGGGTGGCAAAACTGTTGCGGAAATTCGGGACATTGTGCATGAAAAACTTTCCGTGGTCGGCATGGACGGCAGCGAACAAAAATGGCCGGCGGATTTGTCCGGTGGCCAGAAAAAACGCGTTGCCCTGGCCCGTGCCATCGCCATGAATCCCGATGTGGTGCTTTATGATGAGCCAACCACCGGCCTGGACCCCATTCGCTCCGATGTTATCAATGAATTGATCCTGAAGCTCAAAGAGGAATTAAAAGTCACCGGCGTGGTCGTTACCCACGATATGGCCAGCGCCTTCAAGGTGGCTGATCAGATTATAATGCTCTTCGACGGCAAAATTGTGGTCCATGGCACCGCCAAAGAGATTCGTGCCTGCACTGATGAAAATGTCCAACGTTTCATCCAAGGCCGTGCCAGCGAGGAAGACCTGCGCGCCCTGCACAGAATGTGAGCGGGCGCTCCGTTTCCACGGCCAGAAGAACAAAAAATAATGATCAATCTCGATTTTAGCGTTGTATTGCTTCGTCAGAAATAGATAACTAAGCCGGATCGAGGATGCCGCTATGAACTGATCAAATCCCGCCTCCGCGCCCGCGCGACGCGCGCTGATGGCTAAAATGGTAACGTGAAGTTTCGCTTTGAGTTATAATGCGGTCATGATTACACGGCAGACACTTCGGCAACATCGCGATGCCATCTTGGCCATTGCAGACCGCTATGGTGCGCGCAATGTCCGCGTCTTCGGGTCCGTGGCCCGCGGCGATGCCACCAGTAAATCTGACCTTGATCTTATCGTTCACTTTGACCCGGACCGTTCGCTCTTCGATCATGGCGGGTTGCTTATGGACCTGCAGGAACTGCTGGGAGTCAAGGTTGATGTCATTAGTGAGGCGGGCATGCGCGAACGCTTTCGCAGCTTCGTCATGAAGGAGGCGATTCCATTATGAGACCGGACAGGCTCCTGCTTCAGGATATACTTGAGGCTATAGATGAAGTCATCGAAACAACTCCGTCTGATAAAACTCGGTTTGACTCTGACAAACTTGTCCGTTCTCATTTGATTCGCAATATCCAGATCATTGGTGAAGGCGCGTAAACAAATATCCGCAACCTATCCGGTGTTTCCAGTATGCTCTCGTAAGCTTTATGTTCCCACACGCAGCAGCACCTTACCCATTGGCCCGGCCGCCAGGTGGTCAAATGCCGCGGGCAGTTCGGCAAATTCAAAAATTCCATCCACCAGCGGTTTTTGTTTTTTGATCGCGAGTATTCGCAAAACACTTTGCCACACCGCCTGGGCCTGCTCCGCCGTGTAATCGCCCACAGAAACACCACCGATACGCAGCCGCCGAAAAAACAGTGTCGCCGTATTAAACTGCGGCACCGGACCGGCCAATCTGCCCACCACGCTTATCCTGCCAAAAACCCCCATCACATCCAGAAGTTCAGAAAACTGTGAGCCGCCGATGTTATCCACCGCCAAGTCCACTTTTTTCCCATTCAATGCCGCCAGCAGTGTTTTCCGCCATTGACTGTCCGCGGGATCCAGCGTTATCGCCGCGCCCAAAGTGGAAAGCCGTTTACGTTTTTCTCCGCTGCGCGAAAAGGCCGCAACGGTATGGCCCAATCCTGCCGCCAGTTGAACGGTGGCCACACC
>JAJYPG010000402.1 GCA_021795535.1 Planctomycetota bacterium | reverse complement strand
GGACGTGCGGATAATACCGATGACCATTTCCGGAGTCAGGCCATCAAGCCGTGAAACCATGATTGCCCGGGGCGATCCATCCAGCAGACTGGATTCATGCCAAAATGGAAGATAATCCGGATTGATCTGCGCTTCCACCGGGGGTGTGGCATGGTACCAGAGCATCATCAGGTCGTTATCCAACGCGGTGCTGCGGCCATGCTGTGAAAGATAGGCTCGATCCGAAAGCAATTCCGCCGTTAAACCGGTCAGGCCAAAAATACGAAATTGCAGGAGCCGCATTTTTTTCAGATTCGCGCTGCGGTCCCGGTGCACGGCAAGTTGTTGATACGTCTGTAATTGGCTGCGAACCCACGCTCGCCGGCTTTTCAGTGACTCCTCTTGTGCCATGGCCTTCAGGCCCTCACCGTGCACATGGATCATATTGGCTACGCCGCCGGGGCCGAAATAGGTTTTAAGCAGCTTGAGAAAAGCATGGGATGCCGCGCGGCGCGCCGCCGGTGCCAGGTGCTCGTAGCGTTGAATAGCCGCACTGGCGGCAGCGCGAAATTGCGTCAGTTCCGTTACTGCGTATGCCGGTTGCGTCTGTGGCGGATTGGCCGTTGGCCCAGCGGGGCCGGTGCTTGGCGGCGCAATGGCCCGCATTGCTGCAGCGCCTTGCCGCAATTCCTCCGCGCAGTGGTTCAATTGCGTTTCCACATCCGCAAGCTCCCGCATCTGATCTGTCCCGGGCAGGCGTGGCTCCACCCGCAACGGAATTCCATAGGTGGTCACCAGACATTTAATCTGCCTGGTCAAATGGCGTTCCCGCAGAATTTCCTTGATCGCATTGGCGATGCGCAGCGTGTAATAGGCTGCGGGGATGTCATTAACATTATGGTTGGTGAGATTCAACACAATCAGATGGGTGGCCGGAATGTTTCTGGCCTTCAGGTAATACCGCCCCACCTGCCACGAACCGGGAATATTGCCGTTGACAATTACCGCAATTTGATTGGGCGTCAAGGCGGATGCCAGGCGGACGGGTGCAAAAAAAAGGCCCAGCAGAACGAGAAGAAATACCGCGCCTGTCGGCTTGAGTTGTATGTCGGCGAAACAACGCATTAAGGGCATCGTGTGAACTCCGTAAGGCCTTTAACTTTCACCGAGAAAATTCATCGCCAAGGCGGACATCATGCCGATGCCCACCGCCACCGCGGAATCGGGGAATTCATAATGCGGATTGTGCAGCATCGGGTACGTTTTGCGGCCACGCGGGCGGGTACCAAGAATGAAAAAGCATCCCGGCACGCGTCGCATATAATACGCAAAGTCTTCACTCCACAAAAATGGCTGATCCAGCAGATGCACATTGCCGCTGCCCAGGGTAGCCCGGGCGGTGCGGTCGAAAAATTCATAAGCCGCACGGTTGTTAATCGTGGCTGGCGTGCCGCTGGTCAATTGCACATCAGCCCGGCAACCATGCACGGCGGCAAGCGTGCGGCTGACTTCGCGAATGAGCTTAATGGTCTGCTGGCGAACCGATGCCGTCAGCGTGCGCAACGTGCCACTGAACATTGCCGAATCCGGCACCACATTGCTGGCTTGCCCGGCATTGAACGTTCCCACGGTGAATACCACCGTATCCGTTGGCGCAATGCGCTGGGTAATCGCCGAAGATATTTCCGTCATTAATGCCGCGGCACACTGAATCGGATTTTTCCCCTTATGCGGATACGCTGAATGTGTTCCCACCCCCCGCACCTCAATGACCACCGTATCCACCGCCGCCAGCAATCCACCGGGGCGCGAAGCAACTTGACCAACATCAAGTTCCGGCCAGCCATGCAGGCCAAAAATCGCCTGCACGGGCGGAGAATCCAGTACCTTATCTTCGCACATCCGCGCGGCCCCATTGCGGCCCTCCTCAGCAGGCTGGAAAATGAATTTTACCCGGCCCTTCAAGCAGTCAGATTGACTGGCCAAATACGCCGCCGTTCCCAGCAACACCGCCATGTGCCCATCATGCCCACAGGCGTGCATAAGTCCGGGTCGGCGGCTTTTCCACGGGGCCTTGGTCGCTTCCGTAACCGGAAGCGCATCCATATCCGCCCGCAGTGCCACGCACCGGTCACCAACTCCAATTTCCGCCAGTATACCGGTGCCACCGGCTAAACCACGTTGAAAGCGTATGCCCAGGCGGCTTAACTCTGCCGCGACCATATCGCTGGTTTCATGTTCTTCGTATGCCAACTCCGGAATTTGATGCAATTGATGCCGCAATTTTACCGCCCGGCGAACCGTTCGACCAACCAGTGCCGACTCGTGAGATAATGTTTCAAGCATAACAACACCAACAGGCAACCTAGCCGTTACCACCAGATTTTGCAAACCAGCGCGAAGAACTGTGCGAAAATCGTGTACCGAGCTCCCGGCCATGCACATTGCAATCTGCGCCTTAACGGTGGGTTAAAGTCTGGCATTCTCTTGTGGCAAGCGAAAAATATAGACTGTTAGTGCGCTGACAAACCCAATATAATCTCTTCTTCGCCGCCAAATGTGCCCTGAATGTCCCGAAGGGGGCATATAATTTATTCACATTTACGGAAATTTGCCAGTAGCTTTTACGCTGGATAGCAAATGGCCAATGGCCCGGCCAACGGTGCCATCTTCCGCTTTGATCGCCCGGCATACTTAGTGAGACACGTATGCCGCCCGCTTCTCACCGGTAAGACCACCCCGCTTAATGCGTCATGCACCCCGGAATTATTGCCACGCACCGGCCTGGGCGCGGAGAATCTGGCGCGGAATCGCGAAATCCGGCGGCCA
>JAJYPG010000008.1 GCA_021795535.1 Planctomycetota bacterium | reverse complement strand
ATCTTGCCGATGGCATTTCGCCGGCGTGGCCTATTTCCTATGAAGACCTTGAACCATATTATCTGCAGGCAGAGCAACTTTATCAGGTTCATGGCCTGCGCGGCGAAGACCCCACGGAAGGGCCTTCCAGCGGTCCATACCCATTTCCTCCCATCGCCCACGAGGCGCGCATTGCGGAAATTTCCGACCAGCTATCACGGGAAGGATACCATCCCTTTCATGCCCCCACGGGTGTAATGCTTAACGAACAAAGCCGACACAACAGCCACTGCATTAAATGCAACACCTGCGATGGGTTCCCCTGCCTTGTGCAGGCGAAATGTGATGCGGAAAATATTTGCATACGGCCCGCTCTGGAACATTCCAATGTTACACTGCTTACACAGGCCGAGGTAAAAAAACTCAACACAAGCCCGTCAGGGCGTGAAGTTACCGGCGTTGTGGTGGAACATCAGGGACAAACGCTCACATTTTCAGCCAGCATTGTGGTGGTTTCCGCCGGTGCGGCCAACAGCTCCCGCATTCTGCTGTTATCTGCGAATGACCGCCATCCGCGCGGCCTGGCCAATGGTTCAGACCAGGTAGGCCGCAATTACATGTTCCATAATTCAGATGCGGTCGTGGCATTGTCGCGCCGCCCCAATGAAACGCGGTTCCAGAAAACACTCTCATTGAATGACTTTTACTTCAAGGCCAATGATTACGCCTATCCACTGGGCAATATTCAGATGATAGGCAAGTCAATGGGCCCCATGTTCCGGGGCGATGCGCCAAAATTTGCCCCCGGCTTTACCCTGGAGGAAATAGCCCGCCACAGTGTGGATTTCTGGCTAACCACGGAGGACCTGCCCAATCCGGAAAACCGCGTGACCGTCTCGCCGGAAGGTCAGATCAAGCTGACCTACGAATTTAACAACCAGGAATCGATGCGCCGCCTGCGGGTGGAGCTGCAAACCATCGTCAGCCATTGTGACATGCACCCACACCTTATTCCAAATCATGTATACATGAAGAAAGATATTCCAATTGGCGGCGTGGGCCATCAATCCGGAACGCTGCGTTTCGGCACAGACCCGAAAACATCGGTTCTGGACATTCATTGCAAGGCCCATGAACTGGACAATCTTTATGTGGTTGACACCAGCTTTTTTCCCAGCATCGGGGCGGTGAACCCGTCACTAACCGCCATGGCCAACGCATTGCGTGTGGGCGACCATCTGATTGAACGGCTGAAATAGGAACTTGTCCCGCCCCGAAAATCCGGAAAGCGGCACAATTCAACGCGCCGCAACGCGCAATACTTATTATAAACATAGACATAATAATGTTTTTATATAGTTCGCGGCTTATCGCCGGGATTATCATACCAGCCACCTGCCGCCGGAAAGCCGGTCCCCGGCGATTTTTGTTTAACCGGAATGGTGACTGGTTTTCCACTTCGCGGGTTAAACGCGGATATGGCCCTGGCCGGTGACGATAAATTTATAGGTGCAAAGGTCCGCCGCTCCCATGGGGCCGCGGGCATGAAGCTTGTCAGTGCTGATGCCAATTTCAGCTCCCAACCCATATTCATAGCCATCAGCCCAACGGGTGGAGGCATTGATCATCACACTGGCGGAATCAACGCGGGCGACAAATTCCCGAGCGTTATCCAGATTTTCGGTGATGATCGCATCGGTATGTCGCGATCCATATTTATTTATATACTCCACCGCCTGATTCAGGGAATCCACCTGGCGGATGGCGACAATCATATCCAGAAACTCCCGTCCCCAGTCGGCATCAGTGGCGGGTATGGCTCCGGGTAAAAGCGGCAGACTTTTCGCATCGGCACGAATCTGCACGCCCGCGGATCCGTAACGCTCAGCCAGCAGCGGCAGAATCCTGTCCGCA
The DNA here is from genome assembly GCA_021795535.1 of Planctomycetota bacterium. The sequence continues at coordinate 10,330 of JAJYPG010000008.1, read as the reverse complement.
ACCGCGGCATGAACCAGAATACATTCAGCGGTGTTGCATACGGCGCAGTTGTCCACCTTGGCACTATGGGCGACTTTGACCGCCAGATCCACTTCTGCATACGAGTCTATATATATATGACATACACCTTTGTAGTGTTTAATGACTGGAATGGTGGCCTGTTCCACCACGGCCCGAATAAGCGATTCACCACCACGCGGTATAACCAGGTCCACCAGACCTTCCGCGGTGACCAGGGCCCCAACCGCAGCGCGATCCGTTGTTTCCACAAGCTGCACGGCATTGGGATTTATTCCGGATTTATCCAGGGTACCGCGGATAACCGCGGCAATCGCCAGATTGCTGCGCATGGATTCTTTTCCGCCGCGAAGGATGCAGGCATTGGCGCTTTTCAGACACAAAGCGGCCGCATCGCTGGTGACATTGGGGCGGCTTTCAAAAACAATGCCTATCACACCAATGGGCACTCGCCGCTTTTCCACACGCAGGCCGTTCGGACGGTCCGAGGCTTCTATGGTCTGGCCCACGGGATCAATCTGGCTGGCAATTTCTCTGATGCCGCGGGCCATTGCCTCAATCTTTTTTTCATTCAGTGTCAGGCGACCAATCAGGGCGGCAGCAAGTCCATCAGCCCCGGCTGCGGCGACATCCTCGGCGTTGGCGGCAAGAATAACCGCCTGCTGGGAAACAAGGCCATCGGCCAAGGCCAGCAAGGCCCCGTTACGCACCGCACCCCTGAGGGTCACCAATTGATCAGCGGCGAGACGAGCCTTTTGGCCCATTTCGCGTATCTGTTCATTTACATTGCTGGCGGTATGTGCCATAGAAACTCCGCTGGAGGAAAGGATGTTGACCATATCAGGCCGTCACTTCGTGCAGCGCGGCAATCAGTTTATCAATATCGGCCAGTGTATTGAAGTGGCCAGGACTCATGCGGACCGCGCCATCTGGAAATGTGCCGATAACACGATGGGCGTAGGGCGAACAGTGCAGGCCAGGGCGAACGGCAATGGCGAAGGATTCATCCAGAATGCCGCCGAGTTCCTGCGGAGAATACCCTTCCACATTAAAACTGACCGTACCAACACGATTGGCGGCTCCATCTCTTCCACCGGGGCCGTAAAGCATAAGCGAGGAAATATCCGACACGCCACTGATAAAGTGTTGCACAAGTTGACGCTCATGGGCGAGCGTGGCGGCGGGGTCATGTTTTTTTACGAAGGCAAGTGAAGCGCCAAGCCCCGCAACACCCACGGTGTTGGGGGTGCCCCCTTCCAGGAGATAGGGCAGAAGCCGCGGCTGAACGGGGGTGGAGGAATCCCCACCGGTGCCACCTTCTCGAAAAGCCATGAGGGATTCAATTTCGACCGTTTTGTTCACATACAGGCCACCGGTGCCTGTGGGACCGAGCAAAGATTTATGACCGGGAAACGCCAGAAGATCAACATGGTCGCGGGCAATATCAATGGGAATGATGCCAATGGTTTGTGCGGCATCCAGTAGAAATTTAACACCATGTTCGTGTGCAATTTTTCCCACGCTGGCCGCCGGTTGAACGGTGCCAACCACATTGCTGGCATGGGTGATGGCAATCAACCGAGTTTTTGGGGTAATGGCCTTAAGGACTTCGTCAGGATCAATAAGGCCGGTTTCCGGTGAAAAGCTCACGCGGGTAAGCGTGATAAAACCGCTGTCGGCCATGCTTTGCAGCGGACGGCTGACGCTGTTATGTTCCAGCATGGTGGTGATAACGTGGTCGCCCTGGCGTAGCAGACTTTTGAAGGCAATATTCAGTGCATCAGTACAATTCATGGCAAAAATAAGCCGATGCGGATCGGACCCGCCGATAAAATCCGCAATTTCCTTGCGGACGTGATCGAGCATTTTTTCCGCGGCAATGGCCATGCGGTGGCCGGCGCGGCCAGGATTGGCGGCATCATGGGCGAGAAATTCGCTCATGGCGAGTGCCACATCCGGCGGTTTGGGCCAACTGGTGGCAGCGTTATCGAGGTAGGTGATGGTCTTTTCGGAATTCATCTGTATATTGACCTCAAATTCAAGTTGCGTAAACAGACGCAACTCAATGACTACATTTTAGCCGCTGGTGCTTGCACCGCGCGGCTTGGCGTTAAAGGGTATCACAAACGACCATTTCTGTGGGCTTAGCCCGTCTTTAATGGGGTTATTTTCCACATAGGAACCGGATCCACGAGAGTCGTTCGGAAGCCAGAAACCGTACGCGCACATCACAATGTGCCAGCCGATTATCATGCTTGTGCCTTTTCGCGCGGTACAAGCACTCGCTGCTAAAATATGGGTTTCGAGATTATCATGCTTGCGTCTTTTCGCTCCAAGATTACACCGCAGCCAAACCCTGAACGCGCCGCCATGCGGAAAGCTGACCTGCGTGATAGCCCTCATGCCAGGTGCCATACATGAACACGGTGTGACCAATGGTGGGGAATCGTTCGCGGCGGGTCGGATCCGGATGTGGCTGGGCAAGCTGTTCGGGCTTGATGTTCTTGAGCCGTTCAATAATTTGTGCGCGAATCTGCGCCAAATGATCCAGATAAAACTGCTTGGGTTTGTAGAGATTTTTATCCGCGCTTGGCGTGCTGCCGCCGCCATAAATTTCCTTCCAGTTGGCATCCAGTATTGGCGGAGTACCACCAAGTAAAGCAAGAAAATTCTCTTCCACGAGAAGCAAATGTCCCAGTACCCAGGCCGGATGATTGGTTTTGGGCGCCGGCTGAAGAGTCATCTGATCATCCTTAAGATCGGCCACAAGCTTAAGCGTGGCATTACGGGTATGGGTAATGGTGGCGATAAATGCGTCAAGCATAAAACACTCCTGAAAAAAATAGAACCACGCTGAAGGTAAAACAGACACCTGTCTTCACCGGTCAGCTTCCAACATACCTGGCATAAATGGCTTTGGCCACCGACGCCTCATTGGTACCCTTGATAATAGCCCGGCCATCAGCGAAAAGCGTAAGCTCGTAATTTTTTTGAGCTTCACCGCACCCTTCGGCGATCGCGCACTTAAGCATGAATTTATTGAAGGTCGGATTGCCTACCGCGCGCAGTCCGCCGGAAATTTGCGCAAAGTCCACACGGTGTCCCGCAGGCTGGGTTATCTGGATGGCATTGCGTCCGCAGAGCGATGTGGTGCTGCTGCCGAACTTGCCGGTGAGATATTCAAAGTCACGATGCTTGCAGGCCGGGCAATCCGCAATTTCTCGGGCACGGGAAACATTCAACTGCTGATAGCGGTTGTCCCACAGGTCGAAACTGAAAAGACTTTTGCTCACAACAGCCATATTGCCAGTCAGCAGTTTCAACGCCTCCATGGCTTGCCAGCTTGCCACCACATTAACCGTTGGCCCCAGTACACCGGCGGTATCGCAGGTGGGGTTCATGCCGGGCGGCGGCGAAGTTTCAAAGATGCATCGCAAACAGGGGGTAAGGCCGGGCCGAATCACCATGCCCAGGCCCATGGCACTGATGCATGCGCCATAAATCCACGGAATATCGAGCTTGATGGATACATCGTTAATCAAAAACCGTGTCTCAAAATTGTCCGTGCCATCCAGCAACAAATCTTTCCCGGCGGCATATTGTTCAATGTTGGTGTGGTTGACATCAGCCACAACCGCTTCCACATCAATATCGGAATTGATAAGCGCGAGCTTGCGCTGTGCCGCCACAGACTTGGGAAGCTGATCCTTAATATCCTGCTGATCAAAAAGCACCTGCCGCTGAAGATTGTTAATCTCAATAAAATCGCGGTCAATGATGGTCATATGGCCGACACCGGCTCGCCCCAGCGTATTGGCCAGCACGGTGCCCAAAGCACCGCAACCAACCATAAGAATTTTGGCGTCGCGGAGTTTTTTCTGCCCCTGGACTCCAATGGGTTCCCAAAGCATCTGGCGATTATAACGCGCCAGTGCGGGGTCCGCCTGTTCGAGTAATTGTGCCTGATCAGATAATGCCATGTGTAGCTATCTTCCTTTCAATTTATTTTCCAGAACCTTGCCGCCCATTGATTGCCAATTCCGCACCAATATCATCCCTCCATGACCGATTTTTCAATCGGCTCAACGGTAACGCCCTGCCGTTGCAGGAACTTCAGCGCAGCGTCCACACCTGCGGCCTCGCCTTCAAACAGCACGGCCATGATGCCAATTTCCGCCGTGACACTCGCCTGGCGGATATCAAAAATGACATCGGGAAAATCGCGGGCCATGCGCCACAGCGCCGGAGTTTCCACCATCTGCCTGCCGCCGAACGTCAGCCATACACGTTTATGAACCCTGGCCATTTCAACCTCCCGCAATTGCCGGAACAATGCTGACATCATCACCATCTTTAACCGGCGTTTCCAGATTGGAAAGAAAGCGGATGTCTTCATCATTCACATAAATATTAACAAACCGGTTCAATTCCCCCGGCTGTTTGAAAAGGCGTTTATCCATGCCCGCAAACTTTTCACACAATTGCGTCAACAGTGCCGCGACAGTGGCACCCTGCACTTCAGCCATATCCACGCCATTGGTCAACTGCCGCATGGGGGTGGGAATACGAATTTTAATAGCCATGAAAAAAATCTCCTCTGTTATCTTTATTACCTGAACGTAACAATCACAATCCAAATAAGCGTACCAAAAGACGGCTTAAAGCCTCTTATGCACCGTCAGCGAGTGGCTCCGGCGACCAATTCCGCCTGCCCCAGCGCCGCTTTTCCGGTCACAGGCTTTTGCCCGGCGATGAAAGCGTCAAACGCTTCAAGTTTGGGAGCAATGGATGGCGGCTGGGGAAGCTGATCCACTACCACCTCCACGGTCTTAAGTCCATTACCGGTGATGCAGACGCAAATACTTTCGTTGCGCGGAATTCGACCGCTTTCAATGAGTTTAATGGTTGCAGCAAGAGTGGTGCCGCCCGCCGGTTCGGTCCATATTCCTTCGGTGCCGGCCAGCAATTTAATGGCATCCACAATTTCCGGATCGGTGGCATCTGCGCCCCACCCGCCGCTCTGTTTCACGGCCTGCACCACATAATACCCGTCCGCCGGGTTTCCGATGGCAATACTTTTGGCAATTGTTTTGGGCTTCTGCGGCTTAATAAGATCGCGGCCCGCCAGAATAGCCTCCACCACAGGATTACAACCGGCAGCCTGGGCGGAATAAATTTTCGGGTGATTGTCCTTCACCAGGCCCAAATCAATGAATTCGCGGTAGGCCTTGTAAATTTTGGGCAGGATAGTCCCCCCGGCGGTTGGGCATACGGTATGCTGCGGCAATTTCCAGCCAAACTGTTCAGCAATTTCAAAGCCAAAGGTTTTGGCTCCTTCGGTATAAAATGGCCGCAGATTCACATTTACAATCGCCCATTTGTATTTATCCGCAATTTCCGAGCAAAGCCGATTCACATCGTCATAATTGCCCTGAATGCGCACCATGGTCGGATTGAAAATAAGTGAACCAAGCACCTTGCCGAGTTCCAGGTCATGGGGAATCATCACAAAGGCCTTGAGGCCCGCCACCGCGGCATGCGCTGCCACGCTGTTGGCCAGATTTCCGGTGCTGGCACAGCCCACGGTATCGTAACCAAGCTCGACAGCCTTGGTGATGGCCACACTCACCACACGTTCCTTGTAGCTCCAGGTGGGATAGTTGGCGGAATCATCTTTAATGTAAAGTTCTTTAACGCCCAGAACCTTTTCCAGGTTATGCGCCCGCCGAAATGGCGTGAAGCCGGAATTCAAACCCGCTTTTGGCTCACCTTCAATGGGCAACAGGTCGCGATAGCGCCACAAATTGCGTGGACCGTTTTCGATGGCCTGGCGCGTCACTTTTCCATGCATGGCGGCATAATCGTACTGGACTTCCAATGGACCAAAACAGACCTCGCACACATGCACACCCTTTTGCGGGTAATGCTGGCCGCACTCGCGACACTTCAAACCAAGAACATAGGACATTGCGGCCTCCGTCACCGGCGTACCGGTACTTTCAAGGCTGTCTCAGTGCGGCTTCATCCACGCGACAAAACACCACCCAAAAAACAGCGGCCTCTTATCAGGAGCCATCCAGCCGAAGCCGAAATGCCATTTCCCGATAAGAGGCCGCCGCTGTATTCCGTCAAATTCCTCCGGCAAAACCGGGGCAAAAGGCGAGAAGCTGCTCCACTTATCTATCCCCAGGTTCGCCGGAAGTCAGGCGGAAAGCCAAACCCCGCTGGCGAGCGGGAGGGAATTAGCACCCGCTTCAACCGACGCCACGGCATCGGACATGATGGGTTGCTGTGCCTTCGACGGGCCCGTCCCTCAGGCACTCTTGATAAGAGCCTTATTCAATTGTCACGAAGAATGGTAGAAATTTCCGTCCCGGATGTCAAGTTTTCCGCAAAATGAACTCGACTCCTGGTCACTGGCACTTTCCGCCGCATCAAGTTATACTTCCGAAGGAAGTTGTAATTTTATCCCGGAGTATATTCATGGCGCGTCTTATTGGTCCTTACAAACCCACCACAGGTATCAGTCCATGGCATGATGTAAACCCCGGAGACGGCATTTTGCCTTCGGTCTTCCACGCCATTATCGAAATTCCCCTTGGCTCCTCCAATAAATACGAACTCGACAAATATACCGGTCTGCTGCGGCTGGATCGCGTGCTGCATTCCGCAGTCTACTATCCGGCCAACTACGGCTTTATTCCCCAGACCATGGCCGACGATGGCGATCCGCTGGATGTTCTGGTGCTGGGTGCCGAACCGGTCTATCCGCTTACACTGGTGGAAGCTCGCGCCATTGGTCTTATGACCATGAAGGACCAGAACGAGGTCGATCACAAAGTTATAGCCGTACATGTAAATGACCCGGAATTCAGCAGCTATTCCGATGTGCATCAACTCCCCCCCCATCGCCTTGCGGTACTCAAACGCTTTTTTGAAGATTATAAATCGCTGGAAAACAAGCGAGTGGTGGTAGACGATGTGCTGCCTGCCGAATACGCTTTCCCCGTTATTGAACAATCACTGATGATCTATCGGAAATGGCGCGGTGGCGAAGACGTAAGCAAACTCCTGCATGTCGCCTGACACTCCCACCCCTTTGAGGGTATGAGCCACCTGGATTCGTATCGGAAATGGACAAATTTTTCGTTCATGTGCTTGTCTAATGCCTAATCGGGTGCTTGACACTGTCGGCGAAATCCAATCGCGGCCGCAGCCCGCGCACATAGCCTGGAAGCCCCAATCCATTCGGAATAAATTTATGGCTGGTCGAAACTGTCCCCCCGTCAATGGGCGCAACAATTTTCCGGAGTGGGTGGAAAGTGGCTGTTTTTGTCTTAAAATACAAGTCAAAAATGCGTTCGACGAACTGGCGAAAGGCGGCTGAAGACAGCTGCGATCCCAGAGGCCCGGAAAAATTGTCACGCCTCCGTCAATCACTTTTTTTTCGTATCCTTGCCATTCACGCAGTAAGTCGTAAAATACAACGCTCTCGATTTTTCTTAATATGAATCGGGCGTCCCTTTTCTGAGGCCGTAGCTCAGCTGGTAGAGCAACAGACTTTTAATCTGTGGGTCCTGGGTTCGATCCCCAGCGGCCTCATTGTTTTGGGGAATCCGAAAACCCATTGCTTTCCGTTTGTATATGCGCTTTTCCATCGCCCCTTATGGTGCTTTCGCACCTATAAGGGCGAAAGTGCAGCGAGCGCACGAATATTACCCGGTCAACGGTTTGGGAATTCGCGTCAAGAGTGTCGGCTCCCGGTACTATGCTAGAGGACCATTTGTGGATGGTTTTTTGGGCGACGATTTGTTTCAATAAACTGGCGGCAGCCTGGTCCGGAAGATTGTGTTCGGCGGCAAACCAAGCAGCCTCATGCATTAGAACGCTTTTTAATATAATATTCGCAATAAGGAATATATTGGATAAAAAAATTAATACAACTCTTTCTTTTTAGAGCGTAATTTGCGAGAATACAGGATAAGTTTTATCGCAGTTATTTTGCGATTGTTTTTGAGAGCCACGGAAGGTGTTGCCTATGCCAGCCGAAATATATGCCACCGACTTAAAACCCGCCATTGTCATGCATGCCGACACATTTGAAGACGGACGCGTTGCCCATCGTGATGGCTGCGTTTTGGAATGTGAGGTGGATACCGATTTTGCAATCATGGCCAAGGTCCGAGGGATACAACCGAAACCATACGCGGTAGTGGTGCGGCTAAAAAAAGACACAACCTATGGTATTATTCTGGAAGGGCATTGTACTTGCGAGGAGAGTTTTAATTGCGAGCATGTCGCAGCGGTCGTCATCGATTTTGCGGGTTCGCCCGATGCGGTCATCAGGCTCTCGCCACCGGAAAGCCAGGTGGCATTGACTGTCACGCAAACTCTCCGGGAACCTGAAGCCGTATTGCCGTTCGCGTTGGATTCATGGTTGCGGCAAATAGACGATTCAGACAAACCCGGAGATCCGAACAATACTTACCCAAATGGCGAAAAACGGCGACTGCTGTATGTGTTAAGCGCACAGGGCCTGCATCATGGTCAGGTTGCGGCCCGTCTAATGGTGGTTATGGTGAAAAAGAATGGCACGTTTGGCCGCGCACGACTCTTTAATGCGGAACAAGTAAGGTATAGCCATCCGCAGTATCTGTTGCCATCGGATGATTCCATTATTGAGGACCTTCGCGTCCGGTCACCCATTACGCTGCAATTCGGTGCGACCCCATTGCCAGGCAAGCATGTTTCCGAATTGGTTTCGGCCATGGTGCGGACCGGAAGGTGCCACTGGCAATCAACCAATTCGCCCCCCCTGACGCCGGGTACCCCGCGCCGCGCCACCCCAATTTGGATAAGCGAGTCGGATGGACGGCAATTACCATCCATAAGTGTGGAACCGGCTGCGGAAATTATTTCCGGAAAAGAAGTTTTATATATAGATATAACAAACAACGTATGTGGACAAATTGAAACAGACTGGTCGCCGGCGCGCGTTTCGGCATGGCTTTCCGGGCCAATTGTTGAGCCTGAAACGGTTCCAGCGCTGGAAAAAGCGCTTAAGTCATCGCCTCTTCCGTTACCACAAAAACTTCAGGTTGAAATCAGGAACGATGAAGTGCCAACACCGGTCCTGCGGCTTTTTTCCATACCCAATCCGTGGCGGTCCATGCAGTTTCAGTCCAACCGGGGGGAAGAGTGGTTGCACTATGGACAGTTCTGGATGGAATATCTCGGACATCCGGTCAAGCCGTGCCATGGGGAGTTACAGCTTCGCATAAAGGAGGGAGAATCGGTCATCATCGTGCGGCGGCGTTTTGAACTCGAACGGACCGGATTTCATGTGCTTGGGGAATTCGATCTTCATGAGCGCAACGTCTCGGTCTTCCAGCAAGTGGAGCGTGCGGGCGTATATATTGTGGGGTTCTTCAACGAGAGCGTGACCCAGTGGAAAAGTCTGGCATTGCGTGGCGCCCCCCTGCTAGAGCAACGAGGCTGGCGGGTGGAGTTCGATGCAAGTTTCCGCTGTCTGCCAGTCAAGGTGGATGACTATTACATAGAAACCACGGCCACATCCGACAATGACTGGTTTGATCTGGAACTTGGCGTGGAAGTCGATGGGCAACGCATCAATATTCTTCCACTGCTGCGTGCCGCGCTGGCGATGTCCGACCGGAAGAGTAAAAACATATCCATTCAACTGCCCGATGGCCGAATGATTTCCGTACCACGCAAACGACTGGAACAGATTCTGGGCGTACTGGTTGAACTGCTGGACCCGGCTTCGCATATTGGCGTTAAAAAGCTTCGCGTTGACCGCCTGCGCGCTGCACAACTGACGATGGTGGATGACGCCTGGCAATGGAATGGCAACGAGCGCCTTAAATTACTGGGCGACAAGCTGCGTCATTTCTCCGGGCTGGAAGCTGTGGCGGTGCCGAAGGGTTTGCGAGCCGAACTGCGGGCCTATCAGCAGGACGGATTGAACTGGCTGCAGTTTTTACGGACGCACGATCTTTCCGGCGTTCTGGCCGACGACATGGGACTTGGCAAAACCGTCCAGACCTTGGCGCACATTTTGTGCGAAAAGGAATCGGGCCGCATGGATCGCCCGACACTGGTGATCGCGCCAACCAGCGTAATTCACAATTGGCGCAGCGAAACGGAACGATTCGCGCCGGAATTAAAAGTGCTTCTGCTTCATGGACCAGCCCGACATGATCAATTTGCGAAGATTCCCGAACACGACCTGGTGCTTACGTCGTATCCGCTACTGGCTCGCGATTCTGAATCACTGAAAAAAGAGGCGTAT
>JAJYPG010000401.1 GCA_021795535.1 Planctomycetota bacterium | reverse complement strand
GTAACCGCGGCAAGACCTCCACCAAATCCTGCAGGTGCATGTGCTGGCCGATGCTGGCGCGTTTGCGATGCCCATGTTCGAAAAAGGTGCATTCCGTGATAAGAACGCGCGCGTCACGAACTCCGTCCTGCAGAAGGGTTTCCCCCATGCTGGTATCGCCGGTGTATGCCACAAGCGGCACATCAAGCGTGTAGGTAATTTGTTCCCCGCGGGCTTTCATATCCCGCAAAATATGGCCGGGAAGATTTTGCGCCACAAGTTCGGGTTTGAGTTTTTCGCGGCGATCTATAAGAGTAAATCCGATTGAGGGAACGGTATGGCGCGTGGCAAAGGCCCGCACCACCAGGCCGCGGCGCAGTTCATATTCATCGCCGGGCCGCATGGGAACCAGTTTGTGCTGCGCAACTTTTCCTTCCAGTGCCGCCCAGGCGTGGATGATGCCGGAAAGACCATCGGCAATTGCAGCCGGGCAAAGTACGGTTCCCGGAATCATGCCCTGGAAAAACCGTTGGGAGAGGTAGTAAACAATTCCGGCGCTATGGTCTATGTGACCATGGGTAAGCAGGCAAAAATCGCTGGTAAGCATGGGACGCGGGCATTTGCCAATATCAAAAACGACATTAAGCTCAGGCACCTGAATGGCGGTTTCCTCACCGGCTACGCTGTAACCGAGTACGTGAAAATAGGGTGTCTTGACAATGGCCATAGGCGGAAGAATTGGCGTTTCCCGCAGCGGACTGTTACCGGTAAGGGTTCGCGGAATGGGTTGCTGTGTTGTGGACGCGGGTTGCGTTTCTTCTTTTTTCATAGTATGTAAATTTAATCGAAATGTGGGCCGATAAACAGTGCCCGCTATGAAAGAGTGCCGATTTAAGTTGCGGAGAGTGCTGTCGGACGGTGTTTGGCGAGATTTTCAAAAATTTCCATGAGCGTTTGCGCGGAACGCTCCCATGAATAAAGCGTGGTGCGGGCAAGAGCACGGGTGCGCAACTGGCGGCGGTACTCGGGGTCCTGGGTAAGGGCGAGAATCGATTCGACGATCATTTTGACATCATCATGGGGAAAATAAAGAACCGAGTTGCCGGCCAGAGCTTCCAGTGATCGCATGTGGCTGCACGCCACTGCGGACCCGCAGGCCATGGCCTCCAGGACGGATAGCCCAAAACCCTCAAAACTTGAACCACAGCAGGTAAGCTGGGAATCGCGGTAAAGTTCGGCAAGTTGACGATCATCCGGGGATTCAATAAATGTGACACGTTCCATGGCATTTTGCGCCATGATCTGTTGGTAGATGGAGGTTTGCTCCCAGATATTTCGTCCGGCCAGCACCAGCCGCAAATGGGGCAGAACATCCCATACCGCCAGCATGGCCTGCCAGATACGCGCGTAATTTCTGCGGGGAATATCCGCCCCAACCAGCAGTATATAGGCACCCAGGGGACCATAACGTTCATGGAGTTGTTGCCGTGCGACGATATCCGTCGATGCGGTAAAAACCGGATCAAGCCCATTGGAAACCACATGGACCTGCTGGCGCGGCGGATGGTAAAGGCTGATAATGTCATCCAGTGTGCGCAGAGAAACGGTAATTGTGCAAGCCGCCCTTTTTACCGCCTGACGATACAGACGCCGATCCTCGGCGGCCTGGGGTAAATAACGCACGGCCGGGTCAAGTTCACAGGACAGGTCGTGTATGGTGTGCGAAACCGGTGCCTGCGGCAAAGCGGCAAATGCGGAAATATCCGGCGAAAAGCTGTGATAAACATCGGCAAGTTCGCCATTACCCTGACCAAGGGAAGATAAAAATGGCAGACGAGTGGCCTCATGTTTCAACCAGCCGCGCGTGCTGGTCCGGAAAAAGCGGAGGGAAAAACCGGGATTAAGCGATTCAACAAAGGAGAGATCATAGGTGGAGTCGTTGGCAAAGGTTTGATTGACAAGAAGGACAAATTTGTGCGGCAGCTTCTGTTGCGACCATTGGGTGACGATATTCCGTGCGTGCTGCTGAACACCACTGATGTTCCGGGTAACAAGCGGGCTGGCATCAAGCATAATGATCACGCAAGACTCCTGAAATTACGCCTGATGGATTATACGCTTTTTGGCCGCCTTCGTGCAGGGAAAGGATAAATGCCGCAGCAGGATTTCCCGGTCCACTCCGATCATCCCTCACCTGCTCGCCACAGCCACTTTCCGCAGTTATGACCAGCTTCATCCTTTGCGTAATACCCAACTGCGGCGGTGCAGCATTAAATCCATGGCCGGTCCCAAAGACTGCATCACCAGTAAAACCGTTGTCGCCGGTGGCACGGGAACATCCAGCCGATGAATCAGGGCAGCTCCGACACCGGCCACAAGAAGAAATATCCGCCGTGCGGTTGGTTCAATGGGCAGCGTACCGGGCAGCGCCAAAATAAATACGGAGGCAAAAAGAAAGTCCGCACTGCCCAATTCATAACTCAAAAGAGCAAACGCCTTTTCCGGTGGAAGATACCAGATTCCTCCAAGGCTTTGCCAGAAATCATGGTGAAACACATGCGGCGAAAGTGGGCCGAAGATCAAACCCAGCAGTACCCCCATCAGAAATATTACCCAAGAATCAGGCCGTAGAATATGACGATAGGACAAATACAACCCGGCAAGAAATATGGCCAATAGCCCCACGGTGCCAATCCAACCGGCCACTCCACCAAGTACAAGTGCCCCTGGCGAAGGCAAATCCATGGCAAACGCGACACGCATTGCCTGGTTGGAACGCGGACTTACCGGGTGCAAGGCGATTTGTTTGTACAGACTGCTGATGGCCACGCTCGGAGGCT
>JAJYPG010000400.1 GCA_021795535.1 Planctomycetota bacterium | reverse complement strand
GAACCGCTCCGATGCCGCCGATTTTTTGAACCGCTTCATGTGTGACGTGAACTACCGTCTTCATCATTACTGTCAATCCTTTCATGCCATGCCATGCCATGCCGGGACGGCGCAGGCCCCGGCCAACAATTCCCCCATCATCATCGGTTATTTACTCGAATTGTCCACAAGAACAATCAAAATAAGGAAAATTTCCGGGGGCCGTGTGGAACCACCCTGCGGCGATGTGCCGAGCAAGTTCCCGCGCGGCATTAAGTGGCGATCAGGCACCGCCAAATTGCCCGGTGTCAGCGGGCTGGGGCCATGGCGATTATAAGCGCAGCATATCTGGAAGCGCTTCACATAATCAGTGGGCGTGCCGTGGATAACCTGATCACGAATATTGCGGGGTGCTTAAATATCCTTGCCGATACTCTTGTATGCCGCCGGAGAAATCGATACCACGTCCGCCATTTCCGGAATGTTCAGCCATTCGGTAAGTTGTTCCGGCGCGGAGCGCTGCACGAATTGCCGGAAGCTTTCTTCCTCGTCAAGGCGATTGGCCTTGTAGGCTTCCACAATCTGCTGGATGGATTTATGAACATAATCCGCGGGCACTTTTTTCAGCGCCACGTTGGCAAAACCCGCATCCGCGCCCAGGCCGCCGCCGAGAACAATCTGATAGGCTTCCGTGCCGCGCTGGCCGCGGAAATTGCACACCACCCCCATCAGGCCGATGTCGGCAATCTGGTATTGTGAGCAACTGTTGGGGCAGCCGGTAACGCTGACCATAATAGGCGTATCAATGGCCACATGTTCTTCCAGATGTTTGAGAATGCGCCTGGCGCGTTCTTTGGTTTCCACAATGGCCAGATTGCAGAACTGCGTACCCGTGCAGGAAATCAGGCTCGTGCGCCAGAGCGGTGCATGCGGCGGCAATCCGGCGGCATCAAGTTCGCGGGTCATTGCCTGCACAGAATCTGTCGGGATATTGAGGAATAGCAGATTCTGTTTGTTGGAAAGGGCCAGTTTGGACAGGCCTTTGCCGGCAAATCGATTCGATATTTCCGCCGCCGCGTGCAGTTGCTTGCCGCTGATACGACCGCGTTCCACCGGTACACCGATGTAAGAAAGCCCCGGCTCTTTTTGCAGGCCCGACCCCAGGTGATCCGTATGCGGGGCGAATTCCGGTGCCGCGATATTGTCATCATGCTCAAGCTTAAAGCCGATGTCGGCTTCCAGATATTCGCGGAATTTTTCCCATCCCCAATCTGCGACCAGATATTTCATCCGTGCCCGCGTCCGTTTTTCACGATAGCCATGATCACGGAAAATGTGGGCAATTCCCCGGCACACCGCCGGGACCTGTTCGGGTTTGATAAACACCCGCAGTCCCTGCCCGATATAGGGCTGACTGGATAATCCGCCGCCAACGGTTACGCCGTAACCTGCTTCTTCCTGTCCTGTGTGCGGATTAATCCGCTTGACGCCGAACATGCCGATGTCATTAATTTGCGGTTGATGGCAATGCAGATGGCATCCGGCAATGGCGGACTTGAATTTGCGGGGAAAGTTGCTGAATTCTTTGTTACCGTCCAGGAACATCTGATTGGCGCTTTGTACCACGCCCGAGGCATCAATAACTTCGGCGGCAAGATGACCGGCCAGCGGGCACCCGACCACGTTTCGTGGCGTATCGCCGCAGGCAAATTTGCTCACCAGACCCACGCGTTCTAAACGTGGAAGAATCTCGGCCAGAGCTTCAATGGTCAGCCAGTGGAGCTGGAAGCACTGCCGGGTGGTAATGTCGGCAAAGCCGTTGGCGTATTGATCCACAATATCCGCCACTTCCTGAAGTTGCACGCCACTGACAAATCCATTGGGAATACGAATACGGAGCATGAAGTGGCAAAGATTGGGCAGATGCTGATAAATACCGAACCATCGCAGGCGAACGAAATCTTCCTCGGATATCTTGGCTTTGCGTTTGGCGCTGCGAATAACTTCCGCGCTGCCGGCATGCGGAATGGTCTTTTGAAACAGTTCATAATCCTTGGGGCTTAAAAGCTCTTCCAGCGGCTCGGCGACATCGGCCTTGGCATATTGAAAAATATTATCCCATATATCCAAACCGTCCTTCGCCAGTTTAAGGGCTTCGACCTTATTAAGTTTTTTGCCTTCGGCGGTTACTACATTACCGGTTTCTGCGCTCATGTTTTCAACTACTCCAAAAAAACAAATACCATAATACCGATAGGAATTTGAATAGTCAACAGAAAATCAATATTTATGGCTTATATCAGCCATAACAAAACCTAATACCCATATACTTACTAGGTAATTATTTTTTCCCTTATGCGCTGGCGGAGTGTTCATCGGCATGGGCCACCGGCGGATGCAGAGTTCCGGATTCGCTGGCAGCCGGGGTGATTTTTTCCATAAGCTGTTCAACGGGAATTCCCAGTGTTTGGGCAATCAATCGAAGCGTTTCCCGCTGGGGCCGCATGATTTCATTGCGTTCAATGCGGGCGATGGTTTTGGCATCAATACCGGGAAATTCTTCACGCCCCAGTCGGCGTTCCTTACGGGTGCGGCGAATCAATGCGCCCAGAGAGTCATTTTGCGTGAGTTCCAATCGGCGTAATGTCCTGCGGAAATTGGCGTCAAACGCGCTGATAATCTGATGCGACTGCCACCGCCGCGACCCGATTTTCACCACGGAACCATCTTCCTCGAGTTTTAATGCACGAATATCGGTCAAACCGCTGTCTCCGCCTTGTTCAAACCAGTGTGCCGGCAGACATATCGCGGATAAATCAGCGCGAAAAATCGTGAGCGCCGCC
>JAJYPG010000399.1 GCA_021795535.1 Planctomycetota bacterium | reverse complement strand
GACTTCTATTGCGGTTATTCCAGACTCTCGGCGCGGAAACAAAAATGTCTGGTACATTTATTACGGGAACTCAAGGAAACAGGCATAAAAAGTCCGGCCTTTGCCCAAGGATCGTTCTGCCGACGACTCAAGCGTCTGCTCAAGGGGATGCTGTTACTTAAGAAGAACAAGCCGGCTATGGAAGTTCCAGACTATCAGCGTCGCGGCAAGCAGATGGAAACGCGGCTTCAAGACCTGGCGCAGCAGCACTGGCACGAAGCGCATGCCGATCGCCTGGCAGCGCGGCTGCGGAAACATGAAAAGGAACTGACGGTATTCTTGTGGGACGATGTCGTTGGCGGGACCAACAACGCGGCGGAACGGGCCTTAAGGCCGGCGGTGGTGATGCGCAAGATCACCGGCGGCAGCCGCAGTGAACGCGGAGCCAGAGCTACCGCTATTCTCATGTCGGTCCTACGCACGGCCCGTCAGCAGAACCGCCCGCTATTTGAAACTATCAAGACCCTTCTCATGAACGCCTGGGCTGGTAAAAATCCCGGCCTGCTGACCGACGCCCTGCTGGATTCATCCTGAACCCGCCCGCTTCTGAAGCGGAGCGGTAAACAGTTACGCAGCATGTGCTGTCCATCGCGTTCCAAGGCCCCCTCCACTGGAACGCGGTCGCACGGCCCGGCGGTACGCCGCGGCACGTATTACCGCCGGACAAAATCAGGTTTAAGTTGCACAAACATCTGTTCAAAGGTGCGGTATATCGCTTCGCTGATCGTGAGGCGGTGTTCAAGGGCCAGCTTGTGATAATCTTGCAGCGTCAGCCCGTCATAAAAACCCATCCAACCGCAGGCGATGCCGCGCGAGGCCAATAGAAATCGCCGCTCCGGGACGGCGGTGCAGAATAGGGGAAACGTTTCCTCAATGACCACGGGTTTGCCTACAGCGCATCGACGCAGCACATCCATGGCCAGGTTGAGATCTTTGGACTGGGGGTAAATGTGAATGCTGATAAAACTCACATGCGGTGCGATCACCCGAGGTATAAAACCCGACAACCATCCCCATTTGGGTATCCACGGTAAAAGACCCACGGTAATCAACGTTTTTTTGTCACGGGAACGAATGGCCCGGGTCATGGCGTCAATCCAACAGACGGCGAGTTCGGGGCGATCGGCATGACCTGGATTTAATGTGATGAATTGAAGAAAATCGTACCCGCCGAAGGAAATCTTCGGCTGCCATTGTCCGGCCTTCCGGCGGGAACCGGGAACAATGGGTTCGTTAATGAGATCATAGCAAAACACGGCGTGGCTTCGGGCGCAGGTTGCGGCGATCGTGCGCCAGAAATTTTCCTGCGCTGTCCAGCGCTGCCGGTCGTTCATGGCGTTGTACCATTTTGGCGTGTCGGAAACGCGGTAGCAGGCCAGACCGGTGAGATCGAGATAAAGCTGGTTTTTTTCCGCCAGACGCAGCAGGCGCGACAGCAGTTTCAAGGACACCGGATTGGGTTTATCCGGAGCCAGCATGAACTTTCCATATTGCAGATGCACCCGCACCACGTTGGCACCCAAGGCCCGCATGTTGCGGAAATCCCGCGCCACGGTGGACCAGTGTTGAACCCAGAAATCCTCAATAAGCCGGCCATGATTGCCGTAATTAAACCCCCATGGATAAAAGGCCTGCCGGGAAGGCAGCCGTTCAAAGCCGCGGTGATTCGGAGCCACGGCAATGCGCTGCCGGCGCGGGGAATGCAGTGCATGTTCCGGAGCGGCCGGCGCCAAGCCCGGCAAGGAAGCCAACAGAACGCCGACACAGGCAAGTTCCAGGCAGTACGGAACCGGGAAAAAAGAAAGTTTCGGCCGCACTGTCATTCTTACGCTCCTGCTCGCCGGAAAGATGAACATTCACGTATAGCGTATGCACTTATAGAAAATTTTCAATGGCAGGCGGCCGGGAACCGGCAAAAACAGATCGGTCGTGGAAAGTAATTCCTGGGACCTTTCGCTCGGGCCGGGCTTTCTGGAAATAATCCAACCCGATATCCTGGCAGGGACGATGATCCTTCAGAAGGCGTCTTAAACAAAAACTTTCCCATGCTGACGAGCTTGATCGGAATGCCCGATGGCACAACTATCCAAGCAGGCCCCAGCCGCCCTGCTCGCCCCATTGAATCAATATCCGGATTCACCGGAACAATAGCAATATGAAAATTCTTCGGGTTTACCGGAATGCAGAACGGGCAATAGGCCGGAAATTTCCGCGGCGCCGTCCGCAAGTTGGCCATCGGCGGTTCAATGAATTTCACGGTTGCGGCTTTACCAGCGCGATGCTGTTAAAGGTTCGCTTTTCCTGGATATATTTTTTTTCAAAATTAGTGCCCACCAGCAGGCCGTCCGCCGTTGGCAGCGGGGGTACAAAATCAATGACGTGCAAAGCTTTGAATTCGGAGCAGACGGTGCGAATGTGTTCAAAATAACCGGCGTGATCTGTGACAATGCGCAAGATGCCTCCCGGCACAAGAATACGCAGGGCATGGAGGAGAAATGGCGTTTGGATCAGTCGGCGTTTGTGGTGGCGGGCTTTGGGCCACGGATCGGGAAAGTAAACATGCAGCGCGTTCAGCGACTGATCGGGCACATGGGCACGAATCCACCAGTTGGCGTCCGCGCGAACCATGCGGGCGTTGGGAAGTTGATGCCGCCGGAGGCGATCGGCGGCAAAATCACAATAGGCTCGTGCCCATTCAATACCAATAAAGTTATGATCTGGAAATTCAGTTGCGGCGGCCAGCAGGAACGTGCCTTTTCCGGAACCAATCTCCATCTGCACGGGA
>JAJYPG010000398.1 GCA_021795535.1 Planctomycetota bacterium | reverse complement strand
TGGCCCATGGTAAGATTATCAATGGCTGTCACATTGTGGCCGCGTTCAATCAGAAGTTTCACCGCATGGGAGCCGATATAGCCCGCCCCGCCGATAACCGCAATATTCATAACGAACCTTTCATTCGCATATTACACCAGCGGTAGGGTAATGAAGGATACGATGATTGTAAAATGTGCCGCCGCCAACAGTCCCACCGCGCCGGCGAAATTCGCCGCGAGATCAGGCGCGATATTGCTCCAGCCGTGTTACCCGTGCTTTGGCCGGCTATTTCAGCAGTGGCTGAATATCCGCCGTGAGTTTGGTCGCGAGATTCGGTGAATAGCCCACAATGATGTGGCGCAAAACACCCTGACGATCAATGATAAACTGCGTTGGAATCCCGCTGATGCCAAAATTGGCGGCCATCGGACTCCAGCCCGGATGTTTGGCGTCAAACAATTGTGGCCAGGACATCTGCGGATGCGCTTTAAGAAACGACTTCAGCGCCTTTACGCTGTTATCATTGGAGACGCTTACAATATCCAGGCCTTTGGCGTGGTATTTTTTATACAGGCTTTCCACGTGGGGCAAACTCGCCCGACACGGCCCACACCAAGTGGCCCAGAAATCCACGAGAACCACTTTGCCTTTCCAGTCCGCTGAGTTAAATGGCTTGCCGTCCACCTGTGTGCCATCAATGACCATGGGCTTGTCTTTCAGGCTGTTTAGCTTGTCTTCCATGGCCTTTTGCGAGTTTTCCTGGTGCTGAAGCGCCAAGGCATACGGCCCTTTCAGTTCTGTGGTGACAATTTTCTTAATGCGCGCCTGAATGCTCGGTGCCACCGGGCCGGATTGCATAAATCCAAGCAGTACCGCTGTGAGATCATCATTGGCGGGATCCGCTTTGACCATTTCTTGAATCTGATCAAGAATTTTGGACTCCGCGGCACTGCTGGTTCCGCTGCGGTGCCACTGCACTTCCAGGTCCGCGAGTTTCGCGGCAAACGCGACTTTGGCGTCTTTGCTCTTTTGGCCTGCGGCAATGGCTTTCGCTGCGCTTTGGTCTCCCAGCAATTCCATCAGACCCAGTTCATGATATTTCACATCCCGGATCATACCGGCCGCCTGCGGATAATTCTTAATAAAAGCATCAAACTTATCGATGATTATCTGCATGTGCGGCAGAATTTTCGGTGCCAGCGTGGCCCGCAGCGCCGGGTCGACAATAACATCACCCAAACCATGGTTACCAAGAATGGCTTTTATTTTCACGCTTTGCGCAGTCATGGCGGTCTGAAGCGATTGCATGGCCTTTTCCAGTCCTTTCGCGGCTGCCGGAGCTGTTTGTCCGGTCGTCGTCTGTGCCGCTGCGCGACCCAGATGCGCTAAATTGGTCAGCGTTAAGAATAAACCACCAGCCACTGCTGCCATGGCCATACGGGTCAACCACGTTTTTTTGTTATTCAATATCACCACGAATACTCCATCATTTGCGCCGTGAAAATCCCCGGAACGCCGGAAAGATTCACAACTCCACCAACATAAAGCTAGACGCCAAAAGCCGCGAAGTCAATCCCACATCAACCGTTCCACGACCTGATGCCTCGGCCAAAAACCAGTTCAGCCTCAGCCCACAGTTTTATACGTTGCCGCCGGGTTTCGGCCTTTTCGGCAAATTGCGGAAAATATCCATTTTTCTCACGTCGGCAATGAACACTACAGCGCGACATTGGCCAACCATTCAGGGCGAAGGCGGGCCGCCGCAGTCGCGGCCCTGCCAATGTTGCGCTGTAGTGTTAATTCAACAATCCGGCAATGCCCGCGTACACACCTACGATGGACGTTAATAGCACAATAAATCCCACCACCCACGCATACGGCCCCTTCAGCCGCCAGGGATCCGGCAAAGCTTTTCTCGCCAGCAAAAACAGGAATCCCAGTACAATTGGCAAAAGTAGCGCGTTCATGACTTCTACGCCCAACGTCAGCCGCACCAGATTCACTCCCGAAAGCACAATTCCCGCGCCAATCAGCAGGCATGTTAAATACACCCCGTAAAACCATGGCGCTTCAAACGGGTGATGCGCCAACGAGCGCTTATATCCGGTCACTTCACCCAATCCCCATGCGGCGGTTAACGATACCACGATTGTCGCCACCAGAGCCGCCCCCAACATGCCTAATGCGAATACCGCCCGGCCCCACCAACTTCCCAGCACCGGCGTTAATGCGGTGGCAATTTGTTGTACGGTGTTAAGCGAAACATGCGAATTATTGCTGCCGATACTTGCAGCCGTGAGTATCAACACCGCCGCCATGATAATCTGCGTTACCAGCGCTCCAACCGCTGTATCCAACCGGGCAGGTTTAAGATGGGTAATATTCAGACCCTTATCAATTACCGCGGACTGCTGATAAAAAACCATCCACGGCATAATGACCGCGCCGACATTGCCGGCAATTAAAAACAAATAGGCGGGATTATGAATCGGCTGACTGCTGATGGCCGCCAGCATCGCCGCCGGCGATGGATGAGAAGCCACCGCTACAGCGATAAATGCCAACTCAAACAAGCCGATAAACAGGGCGATAATTTCCACCTGTCGATAACCGCCGGTACCCACCACCACCACCAGAAAAACAATGGTCATGCCGATGCTGATCCATGGCGAAATACCAAATAATCTTCCCACACCTTCAATGCCCGCAAACTCTGTCAATAATGCGCCAATGCACGACACCATTAAAGTGGAAACCGACAGCCACGCCCACGCTTTACCAAACGTCGCGGAAATCAGTTCGCCGTGCCCTTTCTGCGTAGCCAAGCCCAGACGAACCGTCAGTTCC
>JAJYPG010000397.1 GCA_021795535.1 Planctomycetota bacterium | reverse complement strand
GGAGCTTCAACCCAATGTCCTTTCCCCAGCCGTGCCCATTAACGGCACGCTGCATCTGCTGTGGCTGGTGAAAAAAGTCCCGGCCAGTGATGTGCCGCTTTCAAAAGTGCGGGCCGGCCTGAAGGCTGATCTGTTAAATCAAGGCGAATTGCAATGGGGGCAAATTGAATTAAACCGCCTGGTGGCGCAGTCCAAAATTACCATCGCCAATCCAATTTTAAATCAGGAATTTGCCGCTCTGCGTGAAGCGTATGCCGAGCAGGCCCAGGCCATGCGCAATGAACAAAAAGCGCAGCAGAGTAATGCGCCGGCTCCCGCCGCGACCAAGCCGCACGGAAAATCGGCCAAGTAAATCGGTCGATGTTTTCGTGCGGCGGACAGCGGCTTGTGCGGATTGTTTGACGTCTTATTTTCGTCGGGCAATCGTTGGTTATAATACATGAAACACTCAGAACCACGGACCCCTGAAGGGCGATCTGGTTCCGAAGCGTTGCATTACGAGAGGAGCCGGACTATGGCCGGCGGAAATGATAAACCTTTTACAATAGATGTATCCACGCGCATTAAACGTTTACCCCCATACTTATTTGCGCGCATCAATGCGTTGAAAGCCGCCAAAAGGCGGGCGGGCCATGATGTGATTGATCTGGGCATGGGCAATCCTATTGATCCATCGCCGGGTTTTGTCATTGATAAACTCGCTGAGGCCGCCCATGATGCCCGCAATCATCGCTACTCGGTAAGTGTCGGGTTGTATAATCTGCGCCGCGAGGCGGCCCGCAAATACAAACGCCGCTATGGCGTGGACCTGGATCCGGAAACGGAAGTAGTCGCCACAATCGGGTCGAAAGAAGGATTCTCTCATCTCATGCTGGCTCTGCTGGGGGCCGGCGATACCGTGGTGGTCGGTGATCCGGCGTATCCTATTCATGTCTACGCGGTTGCCCTGGCCGGCGGCAATGTGATCAGCGTGCCGCTGGGAAATGATGAAGCGTTTCTGCAGCGCATTGAACATGTGCTGAAAAATCTGTTTCCGCGCCCCAGGTTGCTGATCCTTAATTATCCGCATAATCCATCGGCCATGACGGTGGATAGTCTGTTTTATCAGCAAACTGTGGCGTTGGCCAGGAAATACAATGTGCTGGTGATCAGTGATTTTGCGTATGGCGAAACCTGCTTTGACGGGTATCAGGCACCTTCGTTTCTGGCCACACCCGGCGGCAAAGAAGTGGGAGTGGAATTCTCCACCATGAGCAAGCCATACAATATGGCCGGTTGGCGCGTGGGGTTCTGCTGCGGCAACAGCGAAATGGTCCGGGCGCTATCCACGATTAAAGGATATTACGATTACGGCCACTTCGCCCCCATTCAGATCGCCAGTATTCTGGCCTTGCGCAATGGGGATGAATTTGTCCGGCAGCAGGCCGACATTTATCAGAAGCGGCGCGATGTGCTGGTATCCGGCTTGCGGAAAATCGGCTGGGATGTGCAGTGCCCGCGCGCCAGCATGTTTGTCTGGGCCGGAGTTTCAGAAAAACATCTGGCCGGCCAGGGCACCATTGATTTTTCCCTGCGCCTGCTGGATCAAGCCGATGTCGCCGTTGCGCCGGGGCGCGGCTTTGGCGACAATGGCGAAGGATTTGTCCGCATCGCCCTGGTGGAAAATGAATTGCGTATCAAGCAGGCGTTACGCCAGATGGATGCCTGCCTGAACGGCAAAACAAAAATCCAACGGCCCAATAAGCTTGTTGCCGGCGCCGGTGCATCGCCCACAACTGATTCAACCGCAGCCGCTCCACATGCCGAGCATAACTTGGAGCATGATCATCCGAATGTCGTGGGCGGATGATAACGCGGGCGGCCGCACTTGGGTTACAGGCGAGAAGGCAGGAGTTAGGAATTGGGAGTTAGAATTTAGCCGGCGGCATTGTGCCGCCGCGAATGGTAGAACGGGCGAGCCGGTGGGTTGGACGAGAACGCAGGAGTTAGGAGTTAGGAGTTAGGAGTTAGAAGAGTTGGCCAAGGCGTTTACTCGCTTGATGGGGAGAATTGGGAATTATTCAGGATCGGCTCGGTGATCTCCTGAAAAAGTGGCTGTGGGAAATAACATAATTAGTGTAAATAAACCGCGTCTCCGGGCTTTATTGCCGGAATTTTTGCCGCTTTGGCTATTACATCATCCGCGTAGAGGGCGAAAGAAGCGGAGATTTCTATGCTGCAGTCCGGCGTGCCATCCGACTTCCGCGGGACGGTGACGCCGGCGGCTTCGAGCCAGCGGGTGTTGCGCAGGGTGGTGATGAGCCGGGATGAAGCAATGGAATCAACACCTTCCGCGTTTTTTATCGGCGCAAATTCATCGATCCGATCCGTCTCATAGACAATGCTGCCGGAAGTCAGCGGCAACGCGTCAAAAACAAAGGTTTCCATCTTGATCGCGTTGGGCTTTTCAGGCTTGATTATTTTGCCGGTGTGCATATCAATACACGGAACTTTTTTCTCAGCGCGATGATACGGCAACGCAAAGCCCCGGGCATTGAGGCGCTGTACAAAATCACAACGAATGGCATGAAGGGCAATGCTGCCGGCGCGGAAGCGTAGCTGCCCGTTCGCGGTACGTTGCTCCGCCAATGTCGCGGGCAGATCAGAATATTCAATGACCGCCATTTTTCCGTCTACCAGGCAGACATTGCCGAGCTTCTCCGTACTGGAAACTTTGGGCAGAATTTTGCTGGACATATCGGCCTGTTCCATTTCATGCAGCCCAAGGAACAGCGGATCAACGCACCGGACAATCGGATTATCCACCTGGAAGTAGCTGATTTGCGTGATGCCCCGC
>JAJYPG010000396.1 GCA_021795535.1 Planctomycetota bacterium | reverse complement strand
ACGCCAGTGCACCAAGGAATTCAAACGCGACATGAAAATCTGCTTCGATTCATTCCTGCCCCAATGGAACTACCGGGCCACCCCTGACTTCCCTTAAATCGGGAAGTTATTTCGAGCCCGTTCCTTACCTCTACTCCTACGCCCCATTGATCAGGGGCTTGTCCTCACTTTTTGCGAGAATCTCGTCAAAATTCTGCGGTGTCATAATCCGCAATTGTTTTCTACGGGGAAGCAGCTTTCCATCAAGCGACAGCATGCTTTTCCCGCGGCGGCCACCACCTGCGTCGCGGGTCAATAAAACCCCGGCATCGTGAAGCGCCGCTGTGGCAATATGAATGGCATCCGGCGGTTTAAGACCTGCCGCCGATCCGATAATCTCCCGCACATAATCGGCCACGCGGATATCAACGGGAAAAACGTCGATGTCAGATCGTCGGAAAAAGGCGATTATCGCTTGTCCAGCATCAGCTTGGCCGGCGATATGTGTAACTTCACAGGCCGCAAGTGCAGACGCTAATAAACTTACTTTTCCGGCCTCGGCATCTCGTGTTAAATGCGTGATCCACGGGTTTTTGGCGCGATTCCCCTCGAGAATGTCGATCACAACGCAGGAATCCAGTGCCACTCGCGGGGCCGCCTTATTCGCCATCGCGCAGCCTCGCGATTAACTCCGCCGCATCCCGTCCCCCTGTAATATTCAGCGGTTGCAATTGCGTCAGTGGAATGTCGTTTCTGTCCGGCAGAATCTCAAAATCTTCTGCCTCCATCGAATCAACTTCGTCCCCACTTGGACAACTGACAGTTCCGCTGACGCATACACGATGCGGCAACGCATCTTTCACCCGCTTGAGCATGTCTCCAGGAAAATCACACTGAATATTTCGGCCAGTGGCGGATTCCCGAATTCGAAACCGCTGTTTTTCACCTTCGACCGTGACCTGCTCAAGGACCCCGGTCAGTGAAGTGCGGTAGGATTTCAATAATTCCTGTCTGGAACGACGCTGCGCGATATTTTTAAGTTGCCGGCGGCTTAGGCAGTGCCATTTGCCAGATCCAGAACGCAATTCAACGCTGCCGTTGGCCTTTTTGGCAAGTTTACCAAGTTCCTCGGCCAATTTGCTGTAAGGTTGATCCACCATGGAGCGCGAACTGTGAAATGGCGACGCCTTCACGGGGTGCGCCGCGCTCAAACGATCAATACGGTCTTTTACCAACAAGACCGTCTTATGATCGCTCTCAAATTGCACCTCCAGCGGGCTGTTCATGCGTATTTTGGCTACCCGCAATTCCTCCGCCGAACAGGCCGCCATCGCCGCCATCGCAGTACACATCGCGTCAACAAGGACCCTTAGTTCCGGCAAGGAAGTACCCGTTCCGAAATCCGGAAGCCGCACGCCGAAGGTCGATTTTTGTTGCATTTTACCAGCCATTTCCATATCCAACCATTATCATCACCTCATGATTATATCGCCCTGCCCACATTCTTGTTAATTATCGGCCAAGGTGTGAAAATCCTGTATGTTTTCGGCCACGCCCACTCTCCCAGTGCCATCTGGGATAGTTTCCCGCAGCGCTCCGTTTTACAACGCCATAAGCTAAACAGGAAATGCCCGTCGCACATTTGCCCGATGTCCAACCGCTCCAACCTCGAACTCCATGGGACCGCGGGTGTCATCGACTGCAGAAAAAAAAAGAATGGCTAAAATGAATGCAGTGAGGAGACGTGAGCTCCCACGGCGCGCATTACGACCCAACCGCTATTGCCATCGCGGTTCGCAATCCGCCGGCGGCCTCCTTGAGCATGCGAGTGTGTGGAAAACCTGTCGGCATAATCTTATTTGCAGGCCGTGCAGAATTGGATTAACTGCGTTACAGTAGGCGTGGCAAGCAGGATGTTGCCGCGATCGGGTTTTGTAATGCGAAACCGTAGCTTTAGCGCGAGATAAGATTTATGGATCAAGCCGCAACAACAGCCCGCCCTCGGCCGCGTGAATTGCCGGTAACACCGCAGCAGCAGAACGTGACGGACCGCACGCCGCCGCATGATTCCGCATCCGAAATGGCGCTTTTGGGTTCCATGTTGCTCGATCCGGAAGTTATTGGATCAGTCTGTGCCATTATTGAATCCGGCAGTGCTTTTTTCAGCCGACAGAATCAGATTATTTTTGAAGGCATTCTTGATCTTTTCCAGGCCGGCTCCGCAGTGGATGGCGTTACGCTCACACACAAGCTCAAGCAGAAAAATCTGTACGATGCCGCCGGCGGATATGATTACCTTGAACAACTCGTCAACTGTGTACCCAGTGCCGCCAACGCCATCGCCTATGCCCAGATTGTGCGTGATAAAGCGCTGCTGCGCCGGCTTATCAGCGCGTGTGCGCAGACGTTGGAATCATGCTATGACAATTCCGAAGAGGCGGCGGTCATTTTAGACCGCAGCGAGCGCACTATTTTTGAAGTAGCGCAATTAAAAGTCACCGGTCAGCCCGTGTCGCTGACCGATGTCCTGCACGAAACGTTTGAAATGCTGGACCGCAATACCGGCAACACCATTACCGGCGTGCCAACCGGATATGTGGAGCTGGATAACCTCACCAGCGGCCTGCAGCGTGAAGAAATGATTGTGCTGGCCGCCCGGCCCAGTGTTGGAAAAACGGCGTTGGCTATGAATATCGTTGAGCATGTCGGCGTGGATCTGAAAAAGCCCGTCGCGGTGTTTTCACTGGAAATGTCCAAACAGCAACTGGCGCAACGTATGCTCTGCTCGCGCAGCGGCGTGGATTCCCAGAATCTCCGGCGCAACATGCTTTCACGCGAAGACCGCAATCGCTTGAGCATGGCG
>JAJYPG010000395.1 GCA_021795535.1 Planctomycetota bacterium | reverse complement strand
CTGGGGAAGTTATTTGGGACCCCCGTTCCTACGCGCCCTTGCGCTTGCTGATGGCGGCTTGAATCTGCTGATGAATGCGTTGCGCGTTGGGAATCCATTCCCATAGGCTGCCGGGATCAATACCCTTGTCAACCGCAAAGCCAATGGTGCCTAATCCAAGTATATGTTGCGCTGCCGGCTCAATAAGCCGGGCTTCGAAAATGTGGGCCAGACCGGCTTCAAAAATGGTGGGGCGCCGTGCCCCTTTGATCGTCACAATGCGGCAGGTCGTCAGCAGATACAAATGGCTGGTCCATTCCATTAACGCATAAATTACACGCACCCCCACCAGTGCCGCGGAAATAATCAGGGCTGTCCTGGGCAGCAGCAGATCCCCAAAAATGCCGGTATGAATTGTTAAAACTCCCAATAAAATAACAACGCCGCAAAAGCGGAAACTTGTGGCGATAATGTACCATAATGACGGACGAACCATCAGAATCACCAGTTCATTACCGCGCAGCAGCGATTCCGGCGTGAGTTTGGCCGCACCAGCTTCGATCCGGGCGGCTTCGCCAACGGCCTGATGGGGACGATTGACCGCCGCAGGACTCCAGTGGCCTACATGGCGGCGACGAGTCTTCAACACAGGGGTATCCATGGACTTCTCTGATCTCATGACACCAGTTTACCAGATTTTCCCCCTGCAAGTAATTTGGCTTGAGTGCCGGATTGGTGTATTCTGTAGCACTTTGCCCGATGCGGACAAAATTGACATTGTACCAAGAGAGGTATTGTAAGATGACAAAAAAGCACCTGTTTACCAGTGAATCCGTCAGCATGGGCCACCCGGACAAGGTGGCGGATCAAGTATCCGATGCGGTACTGGATTCACTATTGCAAGCGGATCCGCTGGCGCGCGTGGCGTGTGAGACCCTGGTAACTACCGGCCTGGTAGTGTTGGCCGGTGAGGTAACGGTGCATAATCAAGCGGCCATCGAAGCCCTCAATCGAGCGGAAGATACCGTCCGCGAAGCGATTCGGGAAATTGGCTACGACGATCCCCGCACCGGCTTTGATTATCGCAGCTGCGCAGTGCTACGCGCCTTACATAGCCAATCAGCGGATATTTCCCGCGGTGTCACCGCATCGGACGCCCGGGAGCAGGGTGCCGGCGATCAGGGCATTATGTTTGGCTTTGCGTGTAATGAAACCAAATCGTTAATGCCGCTGCCGATTTATCTTAGCCATCGTCTGGTAGAGCAGCAGGCCAAACTCCGGCGCGATGGCGCTGTCAAGTGGCTGCGCCCCGACGCCAAGAGTCAGGTGACTGTGGAATACCATGATGATAAACCGAATCGCATTCATACCGTGGTACTTTCCACCCAGCACACCGAAGAAGCGGTTGATCCCAAAACCGATAGCTTTTCCGACGCCGCTCGTCATGAAATTATTGAGAAAATTATCAAACCGGTCATCATGGCCGAGTGCCCGCAATTGTGGAACAGCCAGATGATTTTCCACATCAACCCCACGGGCAAATTCCTCATCGGCGGGCCGCATGGTGATTCCGGCCTGACGGGCCGCAAGATTATTGTTGATACATACGGTGGTCGCGGTTGTCACGGCGGAGGCGCGTTCTCCGGCAAGGACCCGTCGAAAGTAGACCGCTCCGCGAGTTATATGGCCCGTTATATTGCCAAAAATGTTGTCGCTGCGGGCTTGGCCGATGCTTGTGAAGTACAACTTGGCTACGCGATCGGTGTCGCCGAGCCCGTCAGTGTGCTCGTGGATACGGAAGGCACTTCGACCATTGATGAACAGATCATCAGCGATCTGGTACGCAAAGTGTTCCCGCTTAAACCTCAGAGCATTATCAAGCATCTGAATTTGCTGCGCCCCATTTACCGTGAAACGGCCCGCCACGGCCACTTTGGCCGCGAATTGCCGCAATTTACATGGGAAGCAACGGACAAGGCCGACGAATTAGCCCGTCTGGCGGGTATCAAGTCCAGCCGGTCCGCCGCGGTTGCCATGGTGTGATGGCAAGACCACCGTTTGCAACACCGGGTGGATAAGGTTTATAGTAATGCTGCGGTTCGATATTCGTGTCGGAATTGTCATACGCATTCTACTAAACCGGAGTTGGCATGGCAGAGACTTTGCGATGGGGTATCCTCGGCACCGGGACGATTGCGGCCAAATTTGCAAAAGATCTCTTGGCCTCGAAGACGGGTTGTCTTGTC
This sequence comes from Planctomycetota bacterium, assembly GCA_021795535.1. The sequence goes on along the minus strand of JAJYPG010000395.1, from coordinate 621 downwards.
GCCGTCGGCAGTCGCAGTGCTGAATCGGCCCAGCGCTTCGGCCGGGATTTTCTGCCCGAAACGCCGATCAACCGCCACAGCACATACGATGCACTGCTGGCTGATCCCACCGTTGATGTGGTGTACATTTCCACGCCCCATCCATTCCATGCGCAATGGAGCATTCGAGCCGCGCTGGCGGGCAAGCACATCGTGTGCGAAAAACCACTGACATTAAATTATGCCGACGCCATGACGGTAGTCGAGGCGGCGCGCGCAAATCATGTATTTCTCATGGAAGCCTTCATGTATCGCTGCCATCCGGTGGTGGAGCGACTGATTCAACTGCTGCGCGAAGGCGTGATCCATGAGGTGCGCATGATTCACGCCAATTTCGGCTTTCAATGTGCTGTGAACTATGAACATCGATTGTTAAACAACGCCCTTGGCGGCGGCGGAATATTGGATGTCGGATGCTATGGGGTTTCACTGGCGCGTCTGATAGCCGGCGTTGCCGCGGGGAAGGAATTTCTGGACCCTGTGCATGTTGCGGCCTCCGGGGTTGTTGGAGAAAAAAGCCGGGTCGATGAAATGGCGTCACTGATACTTACATTTCCCAATCATATTGTGGCCGGTATCAGC
>JAJYPG010000394.1 GCA_021795535.1 Planctomycetota bacterium | reverse complement strand
TCACCGCCCCTACGCTGCGCAGGCTTGACTTCGCCCCCCATGGGGTGACACTTCTATTGAAACGAGTACCCGTGACATTTCTATTGAAACAGTACAGCGGCGGTTGAAGGATTGGACGCGGGGGAGCAATGTTTCTACAATGCGTCATTCCGATGTTTGACCCTTTGGCGCGTAACCCGGGGCACAGCGGATGCGGCAAGAAATGAATTGAATATATTTTCCATGCGTAGCGCAACAGATATGCCTATATCCCAAGTCGCGTCTCAACAAGCCGAACAGGTGAAGCTGGACCGAAAGCCAATAACCTTCAGACAGGATATTTTCACACTCGCCAAAGTACGTCTTACCGCCATGGTGGTCATTACCACCGTGGTAGGTTTTGTGGCTGGTGCCAATGGCCATACCCACTGGCTGCCACTAGCATTGGTAGCCATTGGAACATGGCTGGTCGCGGGCAGCGCCTCGGCGATTAATCAGGTGTTGGAAATTGGGCCGGATGGGCTTATGGATCGTACCTGCCAGAGGCCTTTGCCCACCGGGCGTCTGCTGCCATCAACCGCGGTTCTTTTCTCCATTTTCACAGGTGTCTGTGGTCTGGGTCTACTTTATTTTGGGTGCAATCCACTGACGGCGGCGCTGGGGCTGGCCAACCTGATTATTTATGCATTTGTATACACACCGCTCAAACGCATCTCAACGCTTAACACCCTGGTGGGGGCAATCTGCGGAGCGATTCCGCCGATGATGGGTTATGCCGCGGCCACTGGCAATGTGGGTCTACCGGGCTGCGTTCTGGGCCTGCTGCTGTTTGTATGGCAAATTCCCCATTTCCTTGCTTTAGCCTGGATGTACCGCGACGATTACGCCCATGGCGGATTCCGCATGTTGCCCGTGGTGGATACCACCGGAAGGATTACCTGCGGCATGATGATTCTTTACAGTGCCCTGCTTATTCCCGTTTCCATGGCGGCGTGGTTTTTTGGTTTTGCCGGTGGGTGGTATGCTTTTTCCGCCTTGTTGCTAGGAGGAGGCATGGTTGGGCTTTGCCTGCAACTGCAACGCGACAAGACCCGGCAACACGCCCGTCGCGTTTTCCTGGCCAGCGTCATTTACCTGCCGCTTATTCTGGTGCTTCTGATGGCCAACCTGCGGCATAGGCCGGTTGGGCCTATACATGTTATTATTGCCGCTCCGCATGGCCAACTGATTCCTGGTGAAACGATCGCTCCCGCCGCAAGGCCTTAAATGCGCATTTCCCAATTCTTCCCTGACACATGACGATGAGGTATTCCCGGAAGAACAAAAAAAGCAGCGACGAACCGCTTGCGACACTGAAAATTCTAACCTTTTCGCCGGTTTTCGGGTATAATCCTCTTCACACGGTACCTGTTGGCGACGGGCAAACCGATAAAAGCGATTTGGTTTAGCCAGATTCGCACTTCTAGTGCGTATCGGATAAGCATGGTATATGCGGCAGGTATTTAATCTGACCGCCATTGGTTATTTTGGAATCCCCATGACCTGCCGCGTGAGCATTGTTGTTCCCACCTACTGTGAATCGGAAAATCTGCCACAATTGGTGCCGCAGTTGGCCGAGGCATTTCATTCCCGCAACTGGGAATGGGAAGTAATTGTGGTGGATGACAATTCACCGGATGGCACCCCTCAGGTGCTCACGGACCTGGCACGGCAATGTCCGCAGGTTCGCTTCCTAATTCGCAAAGAGGACCGCGGGCTATCGTCGGCGGTTCTGGCCGGGTTTGATCTGGCGCGGTACGAGTATCTGCTGGTAATGGATGCGGACCTTAGCCACCCGCCTGAAACTGCGCCAAATTTAATAGACCCTCTGGTGGAAGATAGAGCAGATTTTGTAATCGGGTCGCGCTACGTTGCGGGTGGACGAACCGAAGACTGGGGGCTGTTCCGCTGGCTCAACAGTTTCGTGGCAACCGCATTGGGGCGCCCTTTTGTGGGGCCTGTAAAAGATTCCATGGCGGGCTTTTTTGCGCTGCGGCGAGCCGAACTTCTTGCGGGCGATGAATTTAATCCGATTGGCTACAAAATTGGACTGGAATTAATTGTGAAGTGCCACGTTAAACGCGTGATGGAAGTTCCCATTGTGTTCCGCAACCGCGTGCGCGGCGAAAGCAAACTCTCGCTGCACGAGCAGTTCCGGTATCTGGAACACCTTTCACGCCTTTACGACTATCGCTATCCAAAAGGTTCTAGACGGGTCAAATTTCTGATAGCCTCCGCCTGCGAAATGCTGGTCGCGGTGGCGATCATCATAATCATGTATGGCCTGCTTAAACTGCCCTTTGCCGCAGCGCTGCCCGTGGGGTTATTTGGTTTACTGGCAATGACGTTGGTCTTTTTTGCCCGCTTCGTCCGGGCACAGCGGGACTTTATTCTGATGAAACATCCATTCCGCGAATTCACGCTGATAAGCATGGCGGAATTTGTGGCGGGCACTGTCACCGGCATGTTTCTGATAAACAAACAGGCCGTCTGGACCGCAGTGGCTGGAGCTTTTGTCGCTCTGCTGGTGGTACGTTTTATTCTGCGGAAAGTGATGCAACATGATGTTCGCGGCGTGCGGCGGCGAAAGCCATTGACGGGTGAACCAAACCGATTTCTACGGCAAGAAGCCCAACGGAACGGGCCTGAATCCGAAAGCCCGAATCCAGCCGCAAAAATATAACCCGCGGTTTCATTCCCAGACTCGGCAAGGCTCCCATCGCATTCACATGATGCGTATAATTAGCGTAATTCACGATTCTTTTCATTCCTCAGGCGACAACCTCGCGCCAAGAACAAATGACTAGTGCCTCACTCCATTTGAATGACCGGGT
>JAJYPG010000393.1 GCA_021795535.1 Planctomycetota bacterium | reverse complement strand
GTCATCAAACCAGCACCCTGCGGAAACTTGGATTCCCAGTTCTGACAGCGTGCGAACAAATCCATCAGGATTGGCGATACCCGCAAACGCCAGAACGGTTTGGCCCCGCCCCTGCACCGTGCCGCCGTTCTGATCAAAGACCCCCACCACTTCCGTAACCTGTTTGTAAATACGACGAGGATTGACCCATTGCGTAAGCAATCCGGCGGCCAAGTCCGTGAGTTCGCCGGAAACCTGCTCGCACCGGGTGAGAATAATCTGATGCGCCCGCGAAAGCGACGCGGGGCCTTCCCGCCAGGCACCGCGCGGAAACATACCCGGCACGCCCAACGGACTTGTGGCATCAATTAACACAATATCCAGATCGCGCCCCAGGCGTCGATGTTGAAAGCCGTCATCTAAAATCAGCACATTGGCCTGAAATCGGGATATGGCCTCTTTGCCGCCGGCAATGCGATCCGGATTAATTACCACCGGCACGCCGGGGCATTCCCTTTCAATGACCATGACTTCATCGGATCGTTCACCTTTTTTTGCGCCATAGCCACGAGTCAAAATCGCCGGCTTTAATCCCGCCTCCCTAAGACAGTTGGCAATCATGATGACCGTTGGTGTTTTCCCCGTCCCGCCGGTGGTGATATTCCCCACGGAAATAACCGGCACCGGCAACCGCGTAACACATTTCCATCCGCGGTCATACGCAATGTTGCGCCAGTGCACAATCTGGCCATAAACAATTGAAACAACAGATAACAGCCAGCGCAGTGCCGCGGGTATTACACCCACCGCCTCACCGGTTATCACACGGTTGTACCATTGCTGCATGTGCGTGTCCTGACGTTACGTTAGACCACAAGATTAATCATCCGGCCTTTTATATATATTTTCTTCTTTATCGCCCGCTGCGCCAAACGGCCGGCCACCTGCGTGTCGGCCAGAGCCATGTCTAAAACCTGTTCTTCCGCACTGTTTGCCGGAATGCGAATTCGCCCGATCAGCTTGCCGTTAATCTGCACCGGAATATCCAATTCCTCATCCACGCACAGACGTTCATCAAACTCGGGCCACGGCAACGTGGCGATGGAAATCACCGCGTCCGGGCCGCTAATTTCACGATACAGTTCTTCGGCAATATGCGGTGCGAACGGCTCAAGCAGCCGCAGAAGATTCAATGCCGCGTCCATGTGGACAAACGTCAGCTTCGCCAGGGCATTGTTGAATTCCATCATCGCGCTGATGGCGGTATTAAACGCCAGTCGCTCAATATCCTGTGTGACTTTGCGAATCAGCCGGTGCATCGGGCGGAGAATCGCCGCAGCATCACGCACCGCCACCTCTGATTCCGCCGCCGTCAGCCGGCGCGATCCGCAGGCCCAGCCGCCATCGGGATCTTGGCGTACCACACGTAATGTAGCGTCATCGCCCCCCAGCAGATTTCGCCATACACGCTGCAAAAACCGATACACACCCTCAACGCCGGCGGTGCTCCAGGGTTTTACCTGTTCCAGCGGCCCCATGAACATTTCGAATAGGCGCAACGAATCGGCACCATATTCCGCGATCACATCATCGGGATTGACAACATTGCCGCGCGACTTGCTCATTTTGAATGATCGCGCATCAACCTGAATTCCGGCATCAGCCTTTAAAACAAATACTTCGCCGCGCTTTTCCACAGTTGTCGGATCACACGGTTTTCCGATGACCAAAGCCCCGGTTGCTTTCTGCGAACTGATAACCTCTGATTTGCCATCGGCGCCTACGCGCGTGGAAAACTCCGGATCAATGTCGGCAGCGGACACCCATTGTCCACTCTCCAATGCAAAGACCGTATATTCCGCCTCGCCTAAAATCAGGCCCTGATTGACCAGTTTTCGGAACGGTTCGGGCGAACTGACCAGTCCACGGTCAAAGAGCACTTTGTGCCAGAACCGCGAATACAGCAAATGCAGCACGGCGTGTTCCACACCACCGACGTACAGATCCACGCCGCCGGCCATCCAATATTTTTCCTTTTCCGGATCGCAAAAGGCGTGTGTATTTTTGGGATCCATATATCGCAGATAATACCAGCATGATCCGGCCCATTGCGGCATGGTATTAAGTTCGCGCCGCGCCGCCACCGCGCCGGGCGTACCGGCTGGAACCACACGCGCCCGCGGATTGCCGGGATCACCTTCCAGTACAACATGCACATGATGCCATTGGGTGGCTTTAAATAATGGAGGCTCCATGGTGCCGGTGGGTTTGAAATCCTTGACTTCCGGCAATGTCAATGGCAACTGCGAATCCGCCAGGGCCACGGTTGAACCGTCTTCCAGATGAATTAACGGGAATGGTTCACCCCAATAGCGCTGGCGGGAGAACAGCCAGTCGCGAATTTTATAATGAATCTGCCGCGTCCCCAGAGATTGTTTCTCCAGCAGTTCACACATTAAGCCTTTGGCCTCCGCCGTGGTTAAGCCGTTAAGTTCCGAAGAATTCACAGCAAAGCCCGGTGACTCCAGCGGCAATTTCCCGGCTTCCGAATTATCCGCGGCAGCACTGACAACGCGCCGAATCGGCAACTCCATGGCGCTGGCGAAATCAAAGTCACGTTGATCATGGGCCGGCACCGCCATAATGGCACCGGTGCCATAGCCCATTAACACATAATCAGAAATAAATATGGGTATGCGTTGTTTATTGATCGGATTAATCGCATACGCACCGGTAAAGGCTCCGGTTTTGGCGTTGTCTTCCTGGCGTTGCCGCTCGGAGCGCGACGCCGCCATTTTTTGATACGCCGCTACCGCGTCCCGCGGGGAATTCGCGTTGGAGCGCCACTGCGGCGGCGTTCCCTCGGGCCATGCCGAGGCGAC
>JAJYPG010000392.1 GCA_021795535.1 Planctomycetota bacterium | reverse complement strand
ACATCACAGAGGAATCTTTTCCGCTGGAAAACAGCATGACCGGGTTGGCAAATTCAGCCACCACTTCACGGATAATATGAATGCTTTCCGCTTCCAATTCCTTCAAATGGGTAAGGGGAGTACACATGGTGGTGCCACTTGGCAAAATAGACCGCATGTTTGAGTCCTGCATAGCCTGCAAAGTGTAACTTCAATCGCCGCCACGTCCAACCAGGACGTGGCTTTCAGCCTGACCATTTTTTGCCAGGAACTATTCCGATAAGAATACTAGGAGATTGTGTTGTTGTCAAATGTATGCGTAAGTTTTGGGCAGACATTTTACTCGGTTGAATCCATGTTTGGCGAAGGTTGAGATGATCTGATGGCCCGCACACACTCTATTTCCGTCCCTGCGGGTCGTCCATAAAAACCAGGCAAGACAGAGGCGCGGTCAACTAATTTTGGCGGGAGAGAATACTGGTTTTGGCCAGGCCTTTCATTTTATATTCAATGCCGCGCCACGTAATGCGGTTCCCCAGACTGCCTCGCAGAATAAAAAAGGCATTGATAAACTGCACCAGTGGATAACCGAAAATGAAAAATCTGCTGGCGCGACGCAGTTCCTTCTGATGTGTCGGAAGCAGCCGCAGACCGCCGCGCAGCAGCATATAGCCGCGCAGGCTTCCCAGAAGATAAATGGTGAGAAAAACGGAAATGGGAATCCAGAAATTGTCGCGGTGCAGCACCAATGATTCGATGCTTATGACTAAGGAGGAAAGCAGCGCGAAAACGAACAGCAGTATGCCGCTTAAAGCCGTGAACCAGATACGCGGCGCACAAATGCGCGTGATTCTGTATTGTCGGACCGCGAACTCATTGAGCGACGTCCAGTCAAATGAAGCGGCGGAAGCCACCAGACACTGCGGCACAAAGTGAATGCAGGTTCGCGCTTTCTTTTTTACGCAATGGGACAGCACATAATCGTCGCTTAAGGCATTCAGCCAGGCATCATGCACTCCATAGGAATAGAAATCCGCACGCCGCATGGCCATGGACCCGCCCCACGCCACAGTACGGCGGTATGGCCCCATTAAGCTCCCCACAATGCTGTTAATAACACAAAGTACATCATTGGCGCGGCTTTTTCCCATAGGAATATAAAACCGATAGCCCGTCGTCGCACCAATGTGCGGGCCGTAGGTCAGCGGTGTGACCAAGGCATGGAGCCAGTTGGGTTCAGGACAGGCATCGGCATCCACAAAAGCCAGAATTTCGTCGCGGTCAGTGGTTTTATCAACGGCCGCCAACTGGTTGTGTATTTTTTGCCCGCGATCTTTCGCCGGCCCGGCCACCACCACCATAACCCGTCCATCGGACCGGGTGGCGGCAACTTCATGAAGCAGTGTGACTGCGGGATCATCCGCGGATTCCACGGTAAAAATCAGGTGGTAATTGGTATAATTCTGCATGCACAGCGCGGTAACATTGCGGCGCGTACACGCATCGACGCCTTTAATGGGCAGTATTACCGCAACCGGAGGATGAATCTTTGCCAGCGGCTGGGCCACCACGCGCGGCATGCGAAGCGAGAAAAACTGGGCGACGCGCAAAGCCCATATTTGCAGAATAATTTCCGCCGTCCAAAAAACGGCGATTAACGTATCGGTGATAAAGTAGGGCTTTACGATCATTCAGCGGGAATAATACACGCATTACCCGCACACGGGAAACAGGCCATGCGAAATCCCTCTGGCGGAGGGGCGTTTTCCCTTAATCGCATGCAACCGCGGAGGAAAAAAAGTTCCAACCACGCGGTACTGGTTGTCACAGCGACACTATATCGTTGCGGCTTGGCCGCGCTGGGCTTTCCCGGAAAAATTATCGCACGCCCCATAACGACCATTAGCCGCAAAGCTATTCCATAAATTCACAACTTTGCTAAAATGCGGACGCATTCCAGGTTTCCCGGGCGGCCAAAAGGAGTTTTTTATGAACACGTTGCCAAGCTATCGGCCGGAACACATTCGCAACATTGTGCTGCTGGGTCATGCCGGCGCGGGCAAGACCACGCTGGCGGAAGCCATCGCCCACCGCTGCGGCATGACCACGCGCATGGGGTCCGTGGAAGAGGCCAACACTATTTCGGATTTTGAACCCGAAGCACGCCTGCATAAACATTCCACCAATTCCGTGCTCATGTTCGCCAATTATCAGAACCGGGAAATTAACCTCATTGATACGCCGGGATACCCGGATTTTGTCGGCCAGGCGCTGGCGGCGCTTTCCGCGGTGGAAACAGCGGTGGTGGTCATAAACGCGGTGCAGGGTATGGAATTTAATACACGGCGGCTGTTTCATGCGGCAGGTGAAATGGGCCTTGCGCGAATGATTGTAATTAACAGAATTGATCAGGCGGTGGATCTGCCCGGCCTGGTGGATCAAATTAAAGCAAATCTTGGCGCGTCATTGCACTGCGTCAACCTGCCCTGCGGGAAGGGGATGGATGTTATTGACTGCTTTGATGCGGATACCGGCACCGCGGATTTTGGTTCCGTACGCGACATTCACCAGGAAATGGTGGAATCCGTGGTGGAGATGGACGATGCCCAGATGGAAAAATACCTCGCCGGCGAGGCGATTGATCTGGCCGAGCTGCGCCGCTGTTTTATTAAGGCCATGAATGTCGGGCATGTGGTTCCCATTTTGTTCACCAGTGCCAAAACCCAGGTCGGCATTGATGATCTGCTGCATATTCTCTCAGAAGATGTGCCTTCGCCGGTGACTGGGCGGGCCAAACGCTTTTACGGCGTGAACGTGGAGGGTAGAGAGAACACCCCTGGCGAATTAGTGGAATTCCCCGCAGATCCGGATGCACCGCTGCTGGCTCATGTTTTCAAA
>JAJYPG010000007.1 GCA_021795535.1 Planctomycetota bacterium | reverse complement strand
GCGTTCGGAGCCGGCCTGACATGGGCGTCGGCCACAATGCGGCTGTAACACATCGCCATAGCCGACAGTTGAAACAAACCGTGGAAAGAGTTGCGACCGCAAACCGGTTTGACGGATTGACTAAAAGAGAATGGAAACTTCATGCAGCAGGCAATTTTATGTCCGGGACAGGGCGCCCAGTATGTGGGTATGGGAAAGGATTTTTACGAATCCCATGCGCCGGCGCGCCGGGTATATTCCATGGCTGATGAAGTTCTTGGGTTCCCGCTTTCCAACCTGTGCTTTCATGGTCCGGACAATCAGTTGCAACAGACGGATAACGCGCAGGTCGGCATTTTTGTAACCACCGTCGCCATTTATGAAACACTTAAGTCCCTGAACAAGCTGCCGCAAAACATTGATGTAACGGCGGGGCTTTCGCTGGGTGAATATTCCGCGCTTTATATTGCCGACGCCATTGCTCTGCCCGACGCCATTCGGCTGGTTCGGGCACGGGGTGAACTGATGCAGGCCGCCGCCGTGGCCCAACCAAGCACCATGCTGGCACTGGTGGGCGCGGAAGAGGCCGCGGCTGCGGAAATTTGCGGTCAGGCACAAGCCCATGGCACGATTGTCATGGCAAACTTCAATGCTCCGGGACAGATAGTTCTCTCGGGCGGCATTGAAGCCTGCGGCGAAGCAGCTAAAATTGCCCAGGCCATGGGACTACGCAGTGTGCCGCTGAATGTGGCGGGAGCTTTTCACTCGCCCTTTATGCAGTCCGCGGCGGATAAAATGCGGGAGATTCTGGCTACTGTGAATATACAAATGCCGCGCATGGCGGTGATCAGCAATGTCACCGCCCGCCCGCATGAATCTGTCGAACAGATACGCGCCCTGCTTGTGGAACAGATTATCGCTCCGGTTCGCTGGAGCCAGAGTATGATGTACCTCAAAGATCAGGGAACGCAGGCGTTTATGGAACTTGGGCCGGGCCGTGTGCTGACCGGCTTGATGAAAAAGATTGATCGCCGGGCTGCGATCACAAATATTTCCACACTGGAAACCCTTGCGGCTTGACCGGCCTGTATGCCGGAAAAGAAAAAATCTCCCAACGGAGTTTAAACAATGACTGATTCAAATTCAAAACGTGTGGCTTATGTTACCGGCGGTTCCCGCGGCATTGGCGAGGCGATCGTGCGGACCTTGGCCCAAAACCACCATCACGTTGTGGCGGTGGCGCGCAATGCCGATAAACTTTCCGCCCTGTGCGCCGCGCTGACTGCGGCGGGGCAATCCGTAGAAGCGGTCACGGTGGATATCGGCGATTCTGCGGCCCTGACCGCATCCATAGAGGGCATAATTGAAAAGCATGGCCGACTGGACGTGCTGGTGAACAATGCGGGCATCACTCGTGATGGGCTGTTCATGAGAATGGATGACAAGGATTTTGATGAGGTCATAAACACCAATCTGCGGGCGGCTTTTGTGGCCTGTCGTGCCGCCGCACGGCCCATGATCCGCGCCCGCTGGGGACGGATTATCAATATTGCATCGGTTTCGGGTATTATTGGCAACGCAGGGCAGGTCAACTATTCAGCCTCCAAGGCGGGGCTAATTGGCATGACCAAATCGATAGCCCGCGAACTGGCGGGAAAACAGGTAACGGCCAACTGTGTGGCCCCCGGCTTTACCACCACGGACATGACGGATGTTCTTCCCGCTCCGATCAAAGACAAGGTGCAGGAGGTCATTCCACTACGCCGCTTTGGTGCACCGACGGAAGTTGCGGCCGCCGTGGCCTTTTTAGCAGGCGACACAGCGGGCTACATCACCGGACAGGTTCTGGCGGTGGATGGCGGCATGAGCATGTAGCGCGGGATGGAGAGGGCAAAAAGGTGTCGTATGCGTAAACCGATGCTTTTGGGTCTTTTGCGAATTTTTTGTGTGAAGCGGAAATTCACACAAAACTCGCCAGTTGCCTTGGCAGCGTTGCCAAGTGGACTGAATTACGCTAACCTAAGCATCCTGATAAATGCACGGGTGATGATAGTTCTTTGATTAAAACTCTTTTTATGGAGGCCTTTGGCATGGCTGAATTGGACACACAGATTGAACAGAAGGTTATCGACATTGTCGCCGAGCAAATGGGCGTGGATAAGGCGGAAATCACCCGTGATACCAGCTTTGTCAACGACCTGAACGCGGACAGTCTGGATACGGTTGAACTGGTCATGGAATTCGAAGACGAATTCGAAATGTCCATTCCCGATGAAGAAGCTGAAAAAATTCAGACCGTCGGCCAGGCAATTGATTACATCAAGACGATTGCCGCCAAAATCAAACCACCACAGTAATCCGGTGGCATCTAGATTCCTTATGGCGTGGTTTGCCCACACCCTGATTTTCCCGCTTGGCGGTTTATGCCTGGCGGCATAGCGCTATGGAGTGCGTACCCCACAATGTCAAAACGAAGAGTCGTCATCACGGGTTTGGGTGTTGTGACACCCTTGGGCGAAGACCTGAACCTGTTCTGGTCGCGTTTGCTGGCTGGAAACTGTGGTATTCGCAAAATCACGCGCTTTGATTGCAGCAGCTATCCTGTGCGCATTGCCGGAGAAATTACACCTGCGGAATTTAATCCGGGAAAATCCATCCCCCATAAAGAAATCAAACGGATGGACCGCTTTAGCGTTTATGGCATGGCCGCGGGTATTCACGCTGTGGCTGATTCCGGAATTGACTTTTCAAAAACGGACCGCGACCGAGCGGGTGTCATTGTCGGTTCGGGCATTGGCGGGATAGAGGAAATGGAACAGCAGTACGACCGTATGCTGGCCAAAGGAGTGGACCGGGTTTCGCCCTTCACCGTCCCCCGCCTGATGGTCAATGCAGCGGCGGGAAACCTTTCCATTCAATGGGGCCTCCGCGGACCCATTTCCGCCACGGCCACCGCGTGCGCCACGGCCGGCAACGCCATTGCCGACGCCTTTCACACCATCCAATATGGCGATGCGGATATAATGCTGGCAGGCGGAGCGGAGGCGGCCATTACCAAACTGGGTGTCGCGGCATTTTGCGCTCTGCGGGCCTTGTCCACGCGGAATGATGAGCCGGAAAAGGCGAGCCGTCCATTTGAAAAAAACCGCCATGGCTTTGTCATGTCTGAGGGAGCGGGCGTTGTCGTGCTGGAAGAATATGAAGTTGCGAAGGCACGCGGCGCACAAATTTATGCCGAGCTTCTGGCGTGCGGTGCCACCGGTGATGGCTGTCACATAACCGCCCCGGACGAAAATGGCGCTGGCGCGGCCAAGGCCATGAGCAAGGCACTTCGCGAAGCCAACATTCAACCGGAACAGATCGGCTATATCAATGCCCACGGCACAAGTACCGAACTTGGCGACCTTGCGGAAACCAAGGCCGTTCACCGCGTTTTTGAATCCTATGCAAAAAAACTTCAAATCAGTTCCACAAAAGGCGCTTTGGGGCACAGCCTGGGGGCTTCCGGTGGCATTGAACTGGCCATCACCTGTCTGGCTTTGCAGCGCGGCGAATTGCCCCCCACCATTAATTATGACGAACCCGACGAACTCTGCAATCTGGATTACATTCCCAATGTGGCACGCAGCGCCAACATTCGTTATGCAATGAGCAACAGCTTCGGCTTTGGCGGACACAATACCAGCATTCTGATCAGTAAAATATAAGCGTTTCCTTGTTACCGCGAACAGACCGTCGGTCCAGTGGGAACCATGTGCAAAAGCCTGCTCAGCGGTTCCAGGGACGGTTCAAGCGTTAATAGCTGTGTGCGGTATATCTACACAAGACGAAAAACCCAGAGAATTCTCCGGGTTTGACCGCTCCTACATCACGCCTGGGTTGTAGGTGACAAACCGGGTATTTGCACCAAGGAAAGTCAGTTTGACGGTATCGCACGGTCCGTTACGCTGCTTGGCGACAATAAGAAGCGCTTCGTTGAGCTTGTCCGGATTGCTTTCCTCCCATTCCTTGTCGCCACGGTGCATGACCGCCTCGCGGTGCAGCAGCATAACGACATCGGCATCCTGCTCAATACTTCCGGATTCGCGCAGATCGCTGGTGCGTGGCAGACGGTTTTCACTTTCCGATGCGCGATTCAACTGCGAAAGGCAGATCACCGGGCAGTCCAGTTCGCGGGCAAGAGCCTTAATGCCACGACTGATGGTGCTGATCTGCTGCTGGCGATTATCTTCACGCGGGGCTTCCATAAGTTGCAGGTAGTCTATCACCACCATTTCCACACCATGCTGAAGCTTCAGACGTCGCGCCTTGGTGCGCAGATCCAGAAGCGTCAGGCCGGGGGTATCGTCAATATAAATAAGGCCTTCGGCCAAGGCCCCCACGGCATGGCCTAGGCGGTCATGATCATCACGCGAAAGCATTCCACGACGCAGCGAATGGGAATCAACCCCGCTGCGCGAGCAGAGCATGCGCTGGGCGAGTTGCTGGCGGGACATTTCCAGGGAAAACACCGCGACCGGTTTTTTCAGGTCCACTCCGACATGTTCGACAATGTTCATCGCCAGAGCGGTTTTTCCGACACTGGGGCGGGCGGCAATGACGACCATTTCCCCTTTTTGCAGGCCGCTCATCAGATTATCAAGCTCCACATAGCCGCTGGCTACGCCGGTAATATGCTCGCCGCTGTTGCGGTGCAGCATTTCCATGGTTTCACTGAGTACCTCACCAAGGACGACGGGCTTTCCCATCTGCTTTTTCTGGGCAATTTCAAATATTCGCCCTTCAGATTTATCCAGCACGGTGGCGGGGTCTTCCGGACTTTCATAGCAGTCTTTGAGTGTGCTGGTGCAGGCACTGATTAGCCGTCGGAGGAGCGATTTATCGCGCACCATTACAGCATAGGTTTCAGCGTTGCCGGCGTTGGGAACGCAATTGAGAATTTTTTCCAGAACATCATAACCCCCGGCGCGGTCATACTGATTTTTCTGCATCAGCCAGTTACTAAGGGTAATGCCATCAATACCGACGTTGGCTTCAAACATCTCACGCAGGGCATTAAAGATGAGCCGGTGTTGCAGGGAAAAAAAGACATCTGGATCGTCAATAATTTGCAGAACCGGACCAATAACATCGGAAGCGATGATCATGGAGCCAAGCAGGGCCATTTCCACGGCCGGGTCGTGCGGAGGCTGGCGGTCCAGCAACGACGACTCCTGCGCCGGAAGCGACAGCCCGGCGGGACGTGGGCGTGCGGTGGTGGCATCGACAATACGGGAGTCGTCCACGGGGATTCCCTCCGGTCAAGAGGTTGGTGGAAAACAATACATGTAGCCAGCGGACTATTTCCGCTTAGGATTCTGCCGCATCCGCCGCAGCTTCGGTTTGTGGCTGGGCATCCGGTTGAGCTTCGCCATCCGCAGCCTTCTCGCGTACCACCCAAACCTTGACCTGTGTTTTCAGATCTGCGGCCAATTGAATCGGCACAGTGAAGGTGTCAATGCGACGAATGGGGTCATCCAGGCGGACATCATCCGGCTGCACAGAGTGGCCGAGCTTCTGAAGTTCCTCGGCAATATCCCGTTTGGAAACGGAACCAAAAAGGTGGCCTTCCTCATTGGAGGCGCGAATAACGGAAATTTCCACACCTTCCAGGGCCGCAACGAGCTTCTCTTTCTGCTCGCGAAGAAGTTTAAGATGAGCCTCAAATTCCTTGCGGGCGGCTTCAAAGCGTTTGATATTGCCTTCGGTGGGTTGAATGGCGAGTTTTTTGGGTATCAGGTAGTTGCGGGCGTAACCTTCAGTTACATCCACAACTTCGCCCACCACGCCAACTTTGGAAATTGTATCAGTCAGAAGAACTTTCATGTTTTTACCTCGTTAATTGTTTGTATACTTTTTTCTTATTTTAATCATTCCTGTCCAACGGTCTGCGATGAACCGCGGAGCAGACGTTCAAAACGGTATGTCATCTTCGCGAATGGGAGGAGGTTCGTCTTCGGGTGGGGGAGCCTGTCGCGAGGCGGCCGGTGCTCCACCGACGGGCGATGTGCCCATTTGCGCGGGGCGACCATAGGTTCGCGGCGCGGGCCGAGCGCCCGCAACTTCATCCATTCCGGCATCGCCATCTGGAGCACCACCGCCCGCGGGGCGGGAATCAATGAACTGGAAACCCTCCAGAATGACACGCATTTTACTGCGTTTGGTCCCATCCTGTGCTTCCCACTGGTCAAGCTTGAGCCGTCCTTCCACGAAAAAGGGTTTCCCTTTTTTCATGTACTTGGAAATAGTTTCAGCCTGGCGACCATAAGCGACGACATCGACAAACGTGGTTTCCTCGCGTGGTTGACCATCCTGACCATTCCAGCGGCGATTGGTGGCCAAACCAAATTCGACGACCGGCGTCTGGCTGGGCAGATAACTAAGCTGGGGGTCACGGGTCAGGTTGCCCATGAGGAATACTTTGTTGAGATTGGCCATGGCCGATCACTCCAGAATTCGCACGCGGCCAGTTAATCCGCTTCAAGATATTCTCTTGAACAGACCGGACCGACGGACAAAGTTATTGCAGTTCTTCCGGTTCATCCACCACGGCTGGTTCTGAAACCACCACAGTTTCGCGCTGCGGGGCGCGGTCGTTGCGACGGGCGGGACGAAAATCATGTTCATCCGGAATGGGTTGCTGGGGCATCATGGCCTCCATATCTTTAAGGGCCAGATGATCCGCCTTGATGACCAGCACACGCAGAATATTTTCGGAAAGCTGCACATCGCGTTCAATGCCGGCAACCTTCGGACCTTCGCATTTGAAGAAGGCCAGAACATAAACACCGCGTTTATTGCCGCTGATGGGATAAGTCAGGCGACGTTCGTCCCACTTGCGCAGGTGAATAATTTCCGCATTAGCGCGATGTAGAATATGTTCCACTTCGGCCTTGGCGGTGTCCCAACTGCCACTGGCATAGCTGGCGTTAAGCAGGAAAAGGGCTTCGTACTGACGTGTATGGGCTGCCATACATTCTCCAAAAAACTCCGCGTGGCGAGTAGCGCTACCTGCGCTACCACGGGATTCACCACGGGGCAAAATATTGTTCTCTCCCGATGCCAAACCAAGTACCTTGGCTACCATGGCCATGGTCAAACTTCATCGGCAACCAGTCCGGCAAGGCACCCGGCATCCAAGGCCCTGCCCAATCATTCAGGGGAGGCTCCATTGAACCGATTCATCGCGGCCACCAAGCCAAAATCAGCCCAGTATTGTACCGCGTCCACGGCCTGATTAAAAGCCAACTCCATCAAATTCCGCTGGCTGGCGGAAAAATCCCCCAGAACATACGATTCCAGGGGAACGCGGCCTGGGGCATCAATGCCAATACGCAAGCGGGCATAATCACGCCCGATTTTGCCCTGGCTGCCGGCCACGCTTTCCAAGGACCGCTCCACGCTGGCCAAGCCATTGTGGCCGCCACTGGAACCGCCGGGCCGCAGGCGCAGCGTACCACAGGGCAGAGCAATGTCATCCACAACAACCAGCAGGTCGCTCATGGAAATATTATAAAACCGCATGACCGCAAGCACCGCCTGCCCGCTAAGGTTCATGTAAGTCATGGGCCGCAAGAGCAGTAATTTGTTCTCACCGCCGCCCAAGGTGGTCAGCAGACCATTATGGGCAACTTTCCAATGAGCTTGCGGTTGGCTTTGCGCCATACGCTCCAGCACCACAAATCCGGCGTTATGCCGGGTTTTGCTGTACTGCTCGCCGGGATTGCCCAAACCGGTTACCAGTTTCATGCAGCCCTGCCGATCATGCCCGCGTCCATCAACCATCCGCAGAATAACTTCCAGTGGAACCGACGGGCAATAATTCCGCCAGACAGGAGGTTATTGCGGCTATTGCCTACGCCATTATTTCTTGGCCGGAGCTTTTTTATCGCCCGCGGGCGCGGCACCAGCGGCGGCGGCACCAGCGGCGGCCTCACCCTCAGCTGGCTTCTTGCCAATAACTTCCGGACCGGCAACGGCCACCGCAGCCTCAACTTCCGGCACAACTTCCTTCACGGCTCGTACCTGGCAGATAATCTGTTCCGGCAGATTAAGCATATGCAGGCCTTCCGGCAGAGCCAGTTCGCGAGCATGCAGAGAGGCATCCAATTCCAGATGTTCCACATTCACGCGCAGCGAATCCGGAATGTTTAGCGGCAGCACCATGACTTCAATTTCCGCATGTTGCACTTCCAGAATGCCGCCTTCCTTGGCCCCCTTGGGGATGCCGCGGAATTCCAGCGGAACTTTCACCTTAACCTCCTGTGTGGGGTCAATGCGCAGGAAATCCACATGTTCAATTTTGGTTTGCAGGTAGTTGTACTGCACATCCTTAATCAGGACGTGTTCAATCTTGCCACCAAGGTCCAGATCAACAAGGTGTGCCCCGGAATGCACGGCTTTTTCGGTTTCCGGCGCGCCCAGCGCCACAGAAACACTGCCGCCGGAAAGTCCGTAGACCACTGCGGGAAGTTTGTTGGCCTGGCGCAGAGCTTCGGGCTTGCGTCCGCCAATGTCACTGCGTTGCTCGGCCTTAAGAATAATACGCTTGGTTTTGGTTGCCACCATGGCTGATACTCCTCTTATAGAAAGATATTCAGAATTAATTGCAAAACGGAAACGCAATTGCGATCCATCGTCACACCCGCGGGCACACGCCGTCGGGATTATCTCTTGCCTCCGTTACCCCCCTTGTCAAACAGAATGGAAACAGATTGGTTCAAATGGATGCGATGAATAGCCTCGCCCAGCAGGTCGGCCACGGAAAGCACCACCAGCCGTTCGCGAATGGGTTCCAAGCGGTCGTCCATGGGTACGGTGTCGGTGACGACAATTTTACTGATGGGGCTTTTGGCCAAACGTTCCACAGCGTTGCCGGCAAACACGCCATGGGTGGCGGCAATATGCACAGCTTTGGCTCCATGGTCCATCAGGATGCGGCTCGCCTCGGCCACCGTGCCGCCGGTGGTAATCATGTCATCAAACATCAGAACGGTTTTGTCTTCCACATCTCCCACGATGGTGGTCATGGCCACCTGCGAGCCGGACTGTCGGCGTTTGTCTATAAAGGCCAAGTCGCCGCCGAGCATTTCCGCGTAGTAACTCGCGGCCTTGAGGTTGCCGGGGTCCGGTGAAACGACCGCAATGCGGCCAAGCTGCGGCAATTGCTGGCGGTACCACTGCATAAAAACCGGGGAAGCCAGCAGATGATCGACCGGCAAATCAAAAAAGCCCTGCACCTGCGCCGCGTGCAGGTCCATTGCAATAACCCGGTCCACGCCGGCGGCGGTAATAATATTGGAAACCATTTTCGCGGTAATGGGGGTTCGCCCCTCGCTTTTGCGGTCTTGCCGGGCATAGCCAAAATAAGGAATAACCGCGGTAATACGCATGGCCGAGGCGCGCATCAGGCAGTCCACCCAAATCAGCAATTCAACGAGCGTATCATTGACTGGCGGACAGGTGGGTTGAATGATGAAACAATCGCGGCCACGGACATCCTCATCAAGCTTTACAATTATTTCGCCATCGGGAAAGGTTTCGGTGCGGGCCTTGCCCAGCGGAATGCCCATGTGCCTGCTGATTTTTTCCGCCAGCGTGAAGTTGGCCCGTCCGGCGAAGATTTTCAGTTCGTCATCGGGATGGGAAGTTCTGATTTTTTCCGCCTGTTTTGCCACGCCGATACATCCGTTAAAAAAAACAGCCGCCATCGCGGCAAAAAACAAACTACCGCGAAGCGACCTTCGCACCGCGGTTGACATCCATACATTTCCAGTTTTTTGCGCGGGAAAACTTCCCAAACCAACGCGAATTAAAGCCAATCCGCTACCGCAAAAAATCCTGCTTCACAACGCCGCAAGGACGTGTGAATAAGCCGCATTTCAACCGAAATGCCCGCCGCGAGCAATTACCGTTCCCGCCGGAACATGGCTGGATGGCGGCACAGTCGCACCGGCACCGACCCAGGTGAAAGGCTCAAGAACAGTATCTTGACCGATTTTCGCGCCAAATTCAATCCATGTGCACTCCGGCCTGACCAGAGTCACCCCGGAATCCATCACTCCCTGGGCAATTCGCCTCTGCATCAGGCCGCCTACAACCGCCAATTCCTCCCGGGAATTGATGCTTAAAACGTCAGCCGGGGGAACAGCATTTACCGCGGCCACCCGTTGGCCATGGCTGCGTAAAATTCCAACGGTATCAGTCAGATAATATTCGCCTTTCTGGTTATTTGGCCTGACTTCCGCCAACGCGGAAAACAGAGACTCCATCCGGAATAAATAATAGGAAGGATTTACCTCGCGAATTTGCCGCTGCGTTTCCGTGGCATCCCGGTGTTCAACAATTTCCAGAACCTCATCACCCGTACCGCGAATGATGCGCCCATAACCCTGCGCATCGGCCAAGATGCTGGTCGCCAGAGTCAACGCCGCTTTTTTTTCCCGATGTGTGGCTAATAGCGCGTCCAAGGTCTGCGCCCGAATCAGTGGGCCATCACCGGCAAGCACAAATACATCCCCCGCTGTTCCAGCCAGCGCCGCCTGGCAAACCCGCACGGCGTGCCCGGTACCTTTCTGCTCTTCCTGATGCACCCAGAGAATATCCGCATGATCGTCAAACGTCTGCATCACTTCCTGCCGACCATGGCCCACCACCACCGCAATTTTGCTCGCGCCGACCTGCCGCACCGCATCAAGCACATAAGCAAGCATGGGCCGACCACAAATTTCATGCAGAACCTTCACCCGCCGGGATTTCATGCGTGTGGATTTGCCCGCGGCAAGAATAATGGCCGAAATTGTCATCGCCTTGTTCTCCTGAATTCCAAACTGCCCGGAACGTTCCAATACAGCATCAAAAAGCGGAAGAATAACGGAAAAACAGAGCGGCGCAAAACCACCCCGCCAGAATTCAAGGTCAATGCGTGCCACACTTTTTTTCAGGATCGCACTTTACCACGATGGCGCAACGCCGCGAAGGTATATGCAGATTCTGAAGATTGAACCACCCGGATGGAACGAATATTTTCACCACCACGGCACAACGGCACGACGGCATCCACTATCTGGCTGTCAAGTCCTGATTTAAAGTTGTCACATTATTATTCACTGTTCGCATCCAAGTTTAGCTTCCATAGGGGGATCGCGTGGGGGGGCTGCGCAGCGCAGGGAGGGCGAGCGAAGCGAGTCCGACCGTAGCGGAGCAGCCCCCCCACGCGGCGCGTTTCCCCACCCCCTTCGGGGACGCCGACGCAGGCTTCTTCACCGGCTGGTTTTTGCATTATCTTCTCCGGTATTATCCCATCGCTATGTACCCGCTCCGGTACGCCCAGGTTGAGCTTCCAGTGCGGACGGCATTGGTTGTAAATCACCACCGCCTGCGCCACCGCGGGGGCCACCATCGCCTTCCGCATAAAGCTCGTTCCCATCCCCAATTCCTGCTTGAGTATCCCGTTTAATCGCTCCGCCTTCCCGTTCTCGTAGCAGTGGTTCTCTTCCGTCATGCTTATCCCCATCCCAGCCGCCTGCAACTGCCTTATATACGGCTCACAGCAATACTGGCTGCCCTGATCCGAATGATGTACCGCATACGCCTCCGAGGGTAACTGCTTGATCGCCTGCGCACCGGCACGCATCACCCCATCCATCTCCAGGGTATCGCTGCTGTCGAATCCCACGATCTTCCGACTGAACGCATCCATCACCAGACTCAAATACATAAATCCTTCATCCGTCCGGATGTACGTTATATCGCTGACCAATAACTGATGCGGCCCGGTGACCTGCATATCCTTGGCGCGGTTAGGATACACCGCAAATCCATGCCTGCTATACGTCGTGCGGACTCCACGCTTCGGACGTTCTATGAGCATATTATGCCGCCTTAACAACGCAAAGAATCTATCCCGGCCTATCATCACTCCCGCCACCTCCAGCTCCGGCTGCACCAGGTACAGTAGCTTCCGGCATCCCAGACGCGGCATATAACTGCGCTCTTTCCGGATTAATTCCAACACCAACTTTTCATCCACCGTCAAACGTTCCCGAACCAGCCGCTGTTTGTAATAATTCTGCCGCGTCATGCCCACCTGCCGGCACAGTATCCTCACCTCGCGCGGCCAACACTTCCCGGCGGCGTGGACCGCTTCCCATCGGACTTTTTTTTAAAGCTTGCCACCTCCTGCCCCAACTCCTCGCAGGCCAGCTTCAAAAATGTCGCATTCAACACGTTCTCCGCCTGCGTTTTCCCCAACGCCTGCTCCAACTGCGCTATGCGCTTTTTGTACTCCCGTATCCGATCTTGTTCGTCTGGCTTTTCCACACGCACCACCTTCGCCTGTAAATGATTCTTACCGTACTTATTTAGCCATTTCTGCACCGTTGTCGCGCCGGGAATCCCGTGGTGCAACCGCGCCTGGGTAATCGACTCGAATCGACCATTCTCCAACTCTTCGACCACCTGCCGCTTGAAGCACTCACTAGATCGG
>JAJYPG010000391.1 GCA_021795535.1 Planctomycetota bacterium | reverse complement strand
CAAAAAACTGGTGCGATCAAAACTGGCGGAACTTATCCCGCACCGCTTGGCGGAGATGTTCTGTTACTTGGGCAATATAGATCAACGGCAAGTCTGTGCCAACCTGACGGCCAGGCAAATTCAGCAACTCATCGAGCGGCTCAAAGGCACCGAATTCACTATTTATGCCACCCGCGGTTTTAAGGAAGCGATGGTCACCGCCGGCGGCGTGCGGCTTGATGAAGTTAATCCTGACACCATGCAATCACGGATTCAGCCGCATCTTTTTCTCGCGGGTGAAGTACTGGACCTCACCGGCCCCAGTGGCGGATATAACCTCCAACTCGCGTTTTCCACAGGATACCTCGCGGGAATTCACATTGCTGAGGCGGCAATGTCGTGATTGCTTGCGGACATTGGTCGAGGTGAATGCGACGCAGCGGTGCCACATGTTCGGCCAGAGGGTTTGAGCGACGCATTGGGGCTGGGGCGCACAAAACTACACCAGAAGCCGGGAATTTTGTGCAGGCTTTCCAATAGCTCACTGGGGCGGATTTCCCGCGGCAAAATTAAATCTACCGCGTTGCCCATGTCACCGGAGATGATTTCTTTAACGGATTGGTCCGTCATTAGCACGAGTCGCAAATCTAAAAACAGGGGATTGGCATTGATTGCCCGCACCAATTCCTGCCATGAAATGTCCGACATGACATCGCTGAATATCAGCGCATCGGCGGCGGTTTTTCCCGAATGCTGTGTCCCTGATCCAAGATATTCCAACGCGGCCTTCCCAGTCGGCAGGCCAACGAGTTTGTTATAAATTCGAGATTCGGTAAAAGCTTCCGCCAAAGCCATTAAACGTCCGACATCCTCTTCCACAATCAGGAAACTCATAATCTCAAAAGGCACAATGGTCATCAACGAGGCTCCTTAACATTGCGTTTCGGACATCACCTGAAAAGGCGACGCCTTCAACAGCACTTTGGGCAAAATGGCTCCGTTTCCCGCGTGCTTTGGCAGGTTCCGTTACCATTCCGGTGGCGATATGAGAATTATCGGCACAATTATTAACTTGCTTCAAAAATTGATGCCGCTTAATTTACGTTCATGAAGGAAACGCCTACATTACGGATTGTGATACTTGGCTCCGGTACCTCCGCCGGAGTTCCCATGATCGGATGCCACTGCCCGGTCTGCTCGAGCACGGATAAACGCGATCAGCGCACGCGATGCAGCATCCTGGTTTCTTACTGCGGCAAATCGGTTCTGGTGGATACCACGCCGGAGCTGAGGCTTCAGGCCATTGCCAACAAAGTGGACTTGATCCACGCCGTGGTTTTTACGCATGGCCACGCCGATCATATTTTCGGCCTTGATGATGTCCGGCGTTATAACACGCTGCTGGGATCACCGCTGCCGGTTTATGCCGCCGATGCCGCGATGCGGACGTTGCAAAAGGCTTTCAGTTACGCCTTTATCCGCCAGAATGAAACCGGGGTTTATCGTCCGGAGCTGGAGCCCATCATAATCGACGGCCCGCTGGAAATCTTCGGCGTCCCCTGGCAGCCCATAGCATTGCCGCACGGGCGGGCTTCGGTGCTGGGCTTCCGTATCGGGAACTTCGCCTATTGCACGGATTGTGCGGATATTCCCGCGGCATCGCGCGCCATGCTGCAAAACCTGGACACGTTAATTATTGACGCTTTGCGCCCGCGGCCCCACCCGACGCATCTCTCCTTTTCGCAGGCACTGCAAATGATTGATGACCTTAAACCGCGGCGGGCCTATTTTACGCATCTATCGCATGACGTCCGCCATGAGGATATCGAACGCGACTTGCCGCCGAATGTGCGCGTTGCATACGACGGCCTGATCCTGGAGATTTCTTAACCCAAAATCCCGGACTGCTGCATATCGAGAATCCATTTGGGAGTCTCCTGGATATACTCAAGCATCTGCTTTTGCCGACGGTTGTAATACCACGCCAGATACCCCTGCCAGCCAATACCAAATACCCCTACCGAAGCATAGGCTCCATAAAGCATTAATTTTACCATGGGCATCATCTGATTGGCCGCGATACCAAGATTAGCGAGCGTAGCGCCGGTAGATGCTAAATCCTTGTCTGTTCCCAATGCGATGGTCAGACACCACCAGGCACTGATCACCACGAACATGGCGCCCAGTAAAATCTGGTTGCGGCTAAGGGTCCGAAAAACATCCGGATCCATCCGGCGGATTCGCTGTTCACCGAGATGTTCAATAACACCCCCCACAATCATCCACAAGCCCATAATCAAAGAAGAAATACTTATCCCGCCCCAACAGGAGAACATCGCGGTCACCACCCCCATCAGGACCAACCCGACAAATTCGCGGTGGGCGATTTGCGCGGCCCGCAAAAGTTGCGACGCATGCATACGGGCCTCACCAATTTGCGCCAGTTGCTCCTGGGTCAGCGGGCTATCATCTTCATTTGAATCCGCGGATCGTTTCATCATGCCATTCCATTTCAGCCGCATTCTGTCCGGCCGCTACAGCATAGCGGATTTCCGGAATTTCCGGCACCCCGTGTGATGGTCCTAATTTGTAAGCGTGACAGAGCACTAAGAAAAGCGTAAACTGCGCGGCTTGAAAAACCTTGGAAACCCTGAAGGATTCAATAAACTCATGACCACGAACCTGGGAGAATTCACCAAAAGCTTCGGACCGGATACCATTGCCAAAGCAGGGCGGTATTTTTCCGCCAAACGGGTCAGTCGTATTGAGTTTGATCCAATTTTTTCCATGATTTCCGGCCTCGTCAAAGAAGATGATAATACATTGCTGACGGTGAAGATTCTGGTCCATAAGCGCGATGACGGACAGGTGCGGATTATCTCGTTCTGTGAATGCGGCTCGCGGT
>JAJYPG010000390.1 GCA_021795535.1 Planctomycetota bacterium | reverse complement strand
TGAGCATTCCACTGATTACAAAACCGGTATGCGTTTTCTCCATTGCTTCCATGGCCTGCAATGCCAGGCACGGCAGGAGCCGAATGGTGTGTGGCCAGCCTTTTTTGGCCTTGATGAATTTAAATTTTGGATATCTGCTTCCATGTTGTAAAATTAGTTTTCCCGGCACGTTGGTTAAGATGCTTCCGGTGCGCAGCGGCTGGATTGCACGATGCTCTACGGCGGTGTTGGCGGGTGTTGCCGCGTGGCCATAATGCCGTGCGGCATCGGCGGTGCTGCCGCAGAGTGTTGCCGCTAAACTCACTGCGGCCAACAGCAATGCACAATTGGATGTTCTTGATTTCATCGGCATAATTCAACTCCATTGTTCGTATTCCTCACCCCTCAAAGCTGCCGTTGCGCCGAGTTTCCTGGCGCCGACGGATCATATCCCATGGCCAAGTATTGATAACATTTCCCGGCTGCGCCCAAGCCCGCCGCGCCGTGAGGATACCATAGATCATTTTATCCATATCTTCACGTTGATGCGCGTCGGTATTAATGCACAATGGCACGGCCGCCTCTACCGCCATTCTGGCGTGTATATCCCGTAAATCCAACCGCAGATCATGGGAATTTATTTCCAATGCCACACCGCTGCGGGCGGCGGCCATGATTACCGCCTTCATATCCGGCTCCAGACCGCGACGCCCGCCCACGAGCTGCCCGGTTGGATGTCCGATGACATCCACCAGCGGATTGGCTGCGGCACGAATCAGCCGCGCGGTTGCTGCTTCGCTTTCTTGGCTAAGCGCCGAGTGCGGCGATGCCACCACCCAATCCAGTTGCTGCAACACTTCATCGGGATAATCCAGCGAACCATCGGCCAAAATATCGACTTCACTGCCGGCCAAGATTGTTATCCCCTTCACTTTGGCCGCCGCCGCGTGAATTGCCTTGATGTGCTCCATGAGTCGATCCACGCGCAGGCCATTGGCCTGAACCTGCGATTTGCTGTGATCCGTTATGGCAAAATATTCATAACCGCGCCGCTTAGCCTCGGCAATCATATCGTCAATGCTGCAATGCCCGTCACTGGCCGTGGTGTGTGAATGTAGATCACCGCGCATATCGGATAGTTGCAGCACGGGCCAAAGAGCTGGAATATCCCGTGCCAGGTATTCGAGCCGTGAATCTGTCACTTTAATACTCTCACCGCGAAGGCGCTTATACATCAGTCCAGCGAGTTCAATTTCCCCCCGATCCTCCCGCATTTCCGGAGGCAGCCACGCCAATTCCAAGGCCGTATAAATGCCCGGCTCATTTTCTCCAGCCACGCTTTGCTGATCTCTAAAAAGCCCCCATTCATTAAGCTTTAATCCGCGTTTAATGGCCAGTTCCCGCAGACGCACATTGTGCTCTTTAGAGCCGGTGAAATATTGCAGTGCTGCGCCCCAGTGCTGCGCGGCAACAATTCTAAAATCAACCTGCAATCCCGCACGGGTACGAATGCTTATTTTGGTTTCACCGGCCCCAATGGTCTGCTGTGTTTGTTCATGGGCCAATATTGCCGCGGTAATCGCCGGCACCGCTTCCGCCTCAGAACAGACAAGAATATCAATATCTCCGATTGTTTCCTTGCCCCGGCGCAGGCTGCCGCAATATTGAACCTGTGAAACACCCGTTACCTTTGCCACCGTGTCACAATAAGCTTCCGCCAGCGGCAACGCCCAGCCGATGCCGATGCGTTTGCCCGCTTCTTCCATAAATTCCATGTTCTGGCGAATTTTAAGCTGTTTTTTTTCGCCAAAGCCTTTGAGCTTCGGCATGGTGCCTTCGACCAGATGCTTCTTTAGCTCCGCCACAGATGTAATTCCCGCTTCCTTCCACAACTGATGGGCCGTCTTCACACCCACCGATGAAATAGCCAGCATTTCCAGCACACCCGCCGGAACGCGCCCCGCGAGTTCCTCAAATTCTGAAATATGCCCCGTGCGCAAAAATTCGCTGATCTTATCTACCGTGCTTTTGCCGATACCGGGTGTCTGCTCCAATCGGTTCTGATCCTGCAAGGTTTTCACATCTTCCGGCAAATCTTCAATGATCCGTGCCACTTTGCGCGTGCCCAGCACGCGGAAAGAATTTTCCTCCAGCAACGCCATCACGTCCGCGGCACGGTTGAATAATTCGGCAATATCCTGATTTCTACTCATTGCTGTCGGCTCTCGTTTACGGTGAATGGTGCAGGTGGAACGTTGGCCGCAATGGCAGCGCACAATCTGGCATCACCGCCGGTAGTTACCTTGATATTTAACGCATCGCCGCGCGTGCCAAGTACCGCACCGCCGGTTAATTCAATAATCTGGGCATCATCGGTGACGTGGCTGATGCGATTGGCCTGAATTAATGTCTCAAAGCTGCGCAACAGCAAGTCTGTGCGAAAACACTGCGGCGTCTGGGCCTGAAATAGTGCGGCCCGGTCTACCGTTTGCACTACCAACTGATCTGCCCCCATGCGCTTGAGTGTGGCGGGTTCGGCCAATAACGGCAATGCTGCGCCGTGCGAAACGGCACCCGCGAACGCGGCATCAATAACCTCCGGCGGGGTAACGGGGCGGGCGGCATCATGCACCGCAACATAGGGGGTTTGTACCTTCCCGCTGGCCAGGGCGTTGTAAACACTTTCCCACCGTTCGGACCCACCGGGCACCATATGCAGCGATTTGCCAAATAAAACGCCCTGCAGATGTTGCCGGTATATCTCCATGCGCTGTGTACCGGTGGCAATGATGATGGCAGTGACATCGGCCCGGCGCGTAAACAACGCCACCGCCCGCCGTAAAACCGTCAAACCGGCAATATCAACTAATAATTTATCCCCCGCAGCAAAGCGCGTACTATTTCCCGCA
>JAJYPG010000389.1 GCA_021795535.1 Planctomycetota bacterium | reverse complement strand
AACAGAGACAAAAAGCCTGGATTGAGCACAGGAACGGCACTGTTGAAACACCAGCGTGCCATTGCACGCATTTGCGCCGCGTAGTATGGATTCGCCGGGGATCGTTTTGACTCGCTCCACCACAAGGTTGCGGCCTGTAATTGCGGCAAAGGCGGGACCGGTGGATTGTTGAGAAAGTCCATGCGACCGAGCTTGCCAAGCCGCCTCCAGGCAGGATCTGCGGAAAGTTCAAGATATTTTGCCCCAGCAGAAATATATCCACGGGTTGCAATGCGGTACAGACCAACGGTCTGATTGGCCTGTGGATTATTCGGGTGGTTAAGCAGAATCTTTTTTGCCGCGAGATAGCTTTTTTCCAGCGGGCGCACAAGCTTAATTCTGGCCAGAAGATTTCGGAGCTTTGCGGCCTCCCGGAACAGTTGAAAACGTATCGCCATACGCAGTCCATCGGTGGCCATGGATTTTGCCGAATCAAAATGACCTTGCCGCATGGCCTGGCCGGACCAGAGGGAAGCCGCCCAAAGATTGGCCGCCACCGCGTTATAGGTAAGCCAGCGGGACACAGACCAGTAGTGGATGGCCTGGGCCTGAAGCTTGCATTGATTCACCTGATAATTGTTGGAAAGCCGACGAATCGCGGTCTGGGCTTGCGGAAAATAATTAAATGTTGGGCCTAACCGCAAGACCAATTGCATGGCGATATAGTAACGCACGGGATGTTTCTGCGGGTCCTTGGCGGATGTCAAAAGAAGATTCAAAAAACTATTGATCGTGAACGGATTGACCCGGCCACTGTAAGTCTTATTAAATTTCGCTTCCAAGGCGCTTCGAACAATGGCCTGATCGTGGCGGGGCGGAACGGGCAATAAATTGCTTTGTGCATTGGTGTCATTCAGGGCGGATGGCGCAAAGCGAGCCGCCTGAATCCGGCCAAGGTCGGAAATGGTGCATGCCAGGAACAGCAACACACACAGGAATAGACCAACATCCCGAGCGGAAGTCCGAGGGCGGTGCGATAAACTCGGATAAATACTTAATACCTGATCCGATGATAATTCCATACCAATTACCTTCCAACTTTGGTAACGCATAAAAGTTTATCATAAAGAGCTGCAGCGGTGCGAATGCCGCCATAAAAACAGTCGAGATCAAATTTTTCATTGGGAGCGTGCAGATTATCGTCCGGCAGGCCAAAACCAACCAGAACGGAATCAATTCCCAGCAGTTCCTTAAACCAGTTGACCACCGGAATGGAACCCCCTTCACGCACGAAAACGGGCGGTTTGCCAAAACCAATTTCCAGTGCGGCGGAGGCGGCACGCACGGCGGGAGAATCAATGGGAGTAACGGCGGCGGACGAGGAGCTTAAAGATTCCATGACAAGCTTTACGCCCGGAGGCGTTATGGAATGCATGAAAGCCTCAAAGGCTGCGGCGATGGTTTGCGGATTTTGCTGTGGCACCAGCCGCATGGAAACCTTGGCCGAAGCAACGCCAGGCAGTACGGTTTTGGCGCCCGAACCCTGATAGCCACTGGTCAGACCGTTAATATCCAATGTGGGGCGGGACCAGCGGCGTTCTAGGGTGGAAAAACCGACCTCTCCGATCAAGGCCTCAACGCCAAGGGAAGCGGTCAAGGCTTGGTCGGAAAAAGGCAACGAAGCCCACTGCGTGCGGAGTGCCTCCTCGGGCAGTTTTACGTCATCATAAAAATGGGGAATAGTAATGCGACCATTATCGTCATGGAGCTTACCGAGCATTCGGGCCAAGACATTGGCCGGATTGGCCACAGATCCACCATACACGCCACTGTGCAAATCCTGATTGGCGCCGGTGAGAATAATCTGGTAGTAAACCAAACCGCGCAAACCAGTGGTGATGGCGGGAATGCCGTGCGCAAATTGACTTGAGTCGCTGATGATAACGGTTGAGGCAGTTTTAAGTAAATCCTTCTGGCTTTCGATAACCTGGCGCAGATTGGCTGATCCTGTTTCCTCTTCCCCCTCCAAAAGGACAGTGATCTGGACGGGCAATTCCGCGGCTATTTGTTTCCATGCCACCAGCGCGGCAAGATGGCAGAAGACCTGGCCTTTGTCGTCGCTGGCACCGCGGGCAAAAAGTTTTCCATCACGCAGCGTGGGCAAAAACGGAGGGGAAATCCATTTATCCAATGGTTCGGCGGGTTGAACATCATAATGGCCGTAAAATAGAACATGAGGAGCATCAGGCGGATACAGACCGGTTGGTGTGGTGGCCAGCACGCAGGGGTGGCGCGCGGTGGGTATAAGCCGGGCTTCCATACCTGCACCGCGCAGATAAAACATAGCCCAGTCCGCGGCGGAAAGAGTATCTTTATCATGCGATGAAATGGCCGAAACACTGGGAATGGAAAGCCACTGCTTCAGGTCGTCAAGCCATGCCCGCCGATTTTTGTCAATCCAAAGCAAAACGCTGTCCAGCATAAAAACGCTCCATAAAAACCAATGCTCCGCCCGGGCGGTGGCAAGTCGCGTCGGGAAAAATGGCGACCTTTCACCAGATTGTGACAACAACATACCGCTTCATCGGCAAAGATTGAAGGGTATTGTAACGCGAAAAAATTGGGCCGGGGAATGGCGACGACAGGCGCTGCCGCAGAATGCGATATATTATGGAAAAAAGTAGGCAGGTGGCAATCACCGACCCGCCTACCGGAGGGGAGAGAAGGACAAAGTAAAAAACCGGTTGTGTAAAGTGTAATTTTAGTTCACAATCTCCCTTAATCGCTCATGTATGAACTATACTACGGAAAAACAGGCGATGCAAATTTTTGCCGGAAAAAGGAACTGGTTTGGTTATACCGCCTGAATCATGCCACAACCTGGAGTTCGCTTGAATTCAAAAATACCAC
>JAJYPG010000388.1 GCA_021795535.1 Planctomycetota bacterium | reverse complement strand
GATTGATCGACCACCATCCCGGTGTCGAATTCCTCCAACTGATTTAAATCCAAATTATAGCTTTCGTCCGCCAGAAAACGCACATTGGCGCCCGCCCGCCAGTTCATGTTGGCATTCAAACTGTCCGCCACCTGACTGAGTTCCGGGCGGCTGAAATCATAATAGCCAATGACCGGCTGGCCAAAGTCGCTGGTGGAAAATGGCGCTCCGGCATACATGGGATTGGTCGCATTGAATGGCCCGTTGTTGCGCACGTTCCAGAACATATCCGCGGATACATTCAGGGTGATCCAGTCCACAATCTGCCGTTGGCCGGGGCGGCCACGTTTGGTCTGAAAAATCTGGCGCAGAGCGAATTCCGCTCCGCTGGCATCCGTGATACCCTCAACATTTCGATCAAAAGGTTGCAGATAACCACGCTGCACGTTTGCCCCGGTGGAGAACATGCTTACCTCGGGCTGAATAATGTGGCGCAGAGAATGCACATCCAGGAAGTCGGAATTAAAGCCGTGATAAACCTTCCAGAAGGTGGCGGTGGAGCGGAATCCAACGGCACCCCACGCACGGGTGGTGTTTCCGCTGGTCTGATTGTTCGTAACCGGGAAACTGGTGTCCCAGTAGGTCAGCCGTCCGGTTACAAACGGGGTAAATTCAATGGGGCCGGCTCCCAGCGGCAGGTCAATTTCCTGGCGTGTGTCGCCGCGGGCCACGCTGTTGTTGGTCCAGCCATTGGCCAGGTAGTAATTGCTGAAACTTTCGTTGGGGTTCATGCCGGGGAAATTAAGAGTTAAGGCCCGCTGCGCGGGAGTCAGGGAACTGAATTTGTCGCTGACGACACCGCCACTGGTGTCCGAGTAATAGGTGAAAATACCCAGAATTTTATCGCCATCACGCCAGTAATGGGCTTCCGGATAGCGCTGAACGGAAAATTCATTGTCTTCCAGGTCCGCATTGGCCACAAAGCGGTTCAGGTTCCACTTTCCAATAATGGTGAACCCCTCGGTGTTGTGCTGCTGGCGCAAATCAATGGAAGTCTGCTGTTCCGGGGCGGTCGCATATACATTCTGGAAATACTGTTCCAGAAAATTTTCATCCGAGATGTACGACCCCTGCACCGCCATGGTCCACTGCCGGGAAAGATCCTGCTGATAGCGCGCGGAAAAAAAGCCACGAACATGTGATGACAGAGGCAGGTTATCGCGGTTGGCACCCAACTGATCGGTTCCATCGTCATACATAATATAACTATCCAATGCGCCGTGGGCATTGGGCTGGTCCGGCAGGCGAAAGGTGGAATTAACTCCCATGCCCGGCCCGCGGTTGGAATATTCATTCAGATTCAGGCCCGCATTCACGCCTTGCGGCGTTTTTTGTCCCAGCAATTCAAACAGGTTCCAGTCTGTCATGACGCTGGCGCCGAATATATTGGAATACCCTGTACTGAATGACCGTAGCGGCGTGCTGGGTTGTGCGGTGGTACCGGCAATTTCCGGCCAGTAGAAAAATGGCAGACCCATGAAATTACCGGTCACATTGTTGGCCGTGTAGGCAAACACCGGCACTCCTCGGCGACCCGGTGCCTCCACCACCGGTCCAGAAATGGATTGCACCTTCATGGCGCTGGCACCAATGTAATAATGCGGAACATAAAAGTCGTCTGTGGAGAGTTTCACCGACCTGGCGGCAAAACTTCCCTTGGCCAGTTGTAAAATCTTCTTCGCCCGCATGTACAAGGGCGAATGATGGGCTACATCATAAGTACTTAGCACCGCATCCAGCATGATGGCGCGGTTGGTCGTAAAGTCGTAATAGACTTGACTGGCGTGTACGGTTTCTTCACCCTGTGTGATGGTCACATCACCATCCAGATAAACGCCCTGCACCTTTTCGGCGATGCTTTTTTCCATGCCGCCGCCGATCTTATGTTTCACCGATACTGCCGGACTGAAAAGCACGGCGTTGTTTGCCCGCAGTTCCAAAGGCGAGGTCTGTCCGGGGGCCTGACGAATAAGGAAAAATTCCCCCTCAGCCGTGGTCACACGCTGGTCGCCCACAACTGATACCGAAATTTTATCTCCGGTGGCGAACACCAAAGCTGGCGGCCCGCCAGGCTTTTTCCGTTTTGCACTGGCCAAAACGCTTTGCGGGCTGGTAATAATGGGCACAATCTGGTTGTGGGCGCCGCGGGCAATCCATCCACGGCCAAGGGCCTCTTCGGTCGGTTGGACTTGCACGGTGGGAATATAATTCATGGCAACCGGACGGGACGCCATGTCGTGAATTAATGCTTCCCCGCGCAGAACAATGGGCGAAGATTTTTCATTTGCGGCAACGGGTGTGCCGGCGCCAAGCCGCACGCCACCGGAAATCTGTGTTGTTACCAGCATTTCGTTGGAGCGGCTTACCGCCTTGCCACGAATACCCTCGCTTATGGTGACATTTCCCGCCAGATAAATATTGGCTTTGTAAATGCTTGATCCGCCAAAGGCGATGGGTGTAAGCCATATCGCCGCGTTGTTCGCGCGAAGTGTACGGTATCCGACACTGATAAGAACCTGCCCGGAAAGCAGAATGTGCTGCGTACCATCCGCCGAGACCCAGACATGGGTTTGCGTTGCCTGTGCGGTCATGGGAATATTGACCGCACTTCCCGGATGCAGAACCGGAAATACCGTGGGATTGATCGGGGCGGGCACGTTGCGGCCAATGGCCAAAGTGGCCGCTCCAGTGACGCTGGCCAAAGCCAGAGTCAAAATCAAGGCGCGTCCTGCGGCTCGCCGCCGTGCGCACCATGTCTGCCTTGGCCAAGCGAACATTCCGCCGCTTTGGCGGGAGGATGAAGGTTTGCTGTTGCTTTTCTTGGTCACGTCCCTGTCCAAAATACAGTCCGGTTCTT
>JAJYPG010000387.1 GCA_021795535.1 Planctomycetota bacterium | reverse complement strand
CGCGGGAATGGATTTTCTAAATTCATAAAAGCCGCATAGAATGCTGTGTAGGATTACACTTTTATCGTCGAAAGGAACGTTACAGTCTCATGCCCACCCGCTTGTATAATACGTTGCATCATCGGCTTGAAGATTTTATTCCGCTGCATCCCGGCCCAAATTCGGCGGATCCAATTCCAGGCAGTCATGTCGGCATTTACACTTGCGGTCCGACGGTGTATGACTATGCTCACATCGGTAATTTTCGAGCCTTTTTATTTGCCGATGTGCTGCGGCGGTATCTTGAATTGCGTGGCGCACAGGTAAGCCATGTGATGAACATGACGGATGTCGGCCACATGACCGACGATCAACTTGCCGATGGCGCGGGCCGCGACAAGCTGGAAGTGGCGGTGGAAAAAATGAAGGAGAATAAAAAAGCGGGTAAAGCGCTGATTGAAAACCCCAATGATCCATTTGCGGTGGCGGATTATTTCGCCCAGGCGTTTCTACACGATGCCCGCCTGCTGGGGTTGGTCGTGGTAGCGGATTATGACGCGGCCGCAACCGAAGAATCAAGAGAGAGAATTATTCCGCGACCCACCCGGCATATTCCGGAATTTATTGACATGATCCAACTGTTAATCAACCGTGGGCACGCGTATATCGGTGCCGACGGTGTGGTTTATTATGATATTCACAGCTTTTCCGCCTATGGTGAACTTTCCGGTAATTCCCTTGAACAGTTATCACACGGGGCCGGCGGCAGAACCAAGGAGCAGGCCGCCAAGAAGCATCCAGCGGATTTTTTCCTCTGGAAGCCTGATACGAACCACATCATGCGATGGCCCAGCCCATGGGGCGACGGGTATCCCGGCTGGCATATTGAATGCAGCGTGATGTCTATGCGTGCACTGGGACCGTCTTTTGATCTGCACACGGGTGGAGAAGACAATATTCATCCGCACCATGAATGCGAAATTGCACAATCGGAAGGCGCTACAGGTAAGCCGTTTGTGAAATATTGGATGCACACGCGGCATTTAATGGTCAACGGCGAAAAAATGTCCAAGTCCAGGGGGAATTTTTTTACCATTCGTGATCTTATGGCCAAGGGCTTTGACCCGGTGGTGATCCGGTGGGGGCTTATCAGCACGCGCTACAGAGAGCCGTTAAATTTCACAACCCAAAGTCTTTATGAAGCTGCGGCGGCAATTACAACCCTGCGGGATTTTGCGGAAAAATTGACGGCTGCGGTGGCGGCGGTGGATGAAGCCGCCGGCGATGGAGATTTTGCCGCGCCTGGCGCCGGTACCGAGGCAGTGCATGATCCGTCGCTGGTGCCGGCGGATCGGCAAATGCTGGCGGAATTTAATTCCGCAATGGATGATGATCTGAACGTTTCCGGCGCATTGGCCGCGTTGTTCACCTGGGCTAATGCCCTGCATAAACAGAAAAAAATCGCCTACCCGCAGGCCCGCTCAGCATTGCGGAGTCTAAAAAACGTGGATCATGTGCTGGGGGTTATCTTTGTTGATTTGCAGGACCTTCCGGGAGACACGAAGAGACAAGTTGAGCAACTGATGCGGCAGCGCGTTGCGGCTCGGCAGCAAAAAGATTTCAGCACTGGCGATCTGCTGCGGAAACATATCATGTCGCTGGGCGTGGAAGTTAAAGACACGCCGGCCGGCTCAACGTGGCGTCCACGACTGGCCCCGGAAAAACCAGCCCAATAATTTTCTGCAGGTTTATTACAATAATTGGCAAGGTGCGTTAAGGAACGGGTCCCAAAGAACTTCCCAAAATCTGATTTGCCGTCCCTCACATAGCCGCCGGCTTTGTCGGCGGTGCGGATTTCGCTTGCAGCGCAAATCGGGAAATTATTTGGGTGCTGTTGCTCAGGCACCGAATCTGTCATTTCGCCGGGGTACCGTTTTTTTCAGTGAAAATAAAAAAGCCGCGATATAAGCACCACGGCTTTTGAGATTCATATTGAATACAGCGAAACTGTACGGTCAGGCTCGATTCTTGCTGCGACGAGCGCCGGCGAGTATCGCCAGACCCCCAACAGCGAACAGCGCCAAGGTGGCCGGTTCGGGAATGGGAACGCTACTTGTGCCAAGGACGAGTTGGGCGCCGTCCAAGTAAGCCATCGAATTGTCAGTGGTTCCGATAAAAACACCCTGAATGGCCGCCTGGCCGGTGTTGCCAATTTCTCCGGTGTTACCCGAAAATATAACGTAATTGTCTCCACGGATGAAGGAACTGCCGTCACTTGGCGAAGCGTTTGTTGCCGTCATGGATGTTGAACCGATCTGAAATGTAGTGGAGGCATTGTTACCAGCACTGCCGTTGATGCTGTACAGATAAAGTGCATAGTACATATTAACCGGCAGGTTCAAAAAGCCAAATTCGCCCGCGCTCGACGATGGATTTCCAGCCAACGCCCAGTCGTTCAGGAGCGCTCCAACATTAGACGATGCGGTCTGCGTGCCGCTGCCCGATCCGTTAAGGTTCCCCAGAGTCATCGCAATCGACTGATGATTGAATGTGATGGCGCCTGATGGGCTACCTTGAGAATTCTGGATTCCAACGGCCGCAATTGCCGCCGTGCTTTTACTTAGGTCTACCGGATTCCAGTAGGTGCCGGAATCCGCTGTGTAAGCACCAATACCGTCATAAGTAGTCGTGCCGACGGCGTTGGGAACTGAGCTGCTGGTGCCGTTAAGATCAAAATTAAATACGTCAATCACCTGTGCCTGAACAAATGATCCGACTCCCCCGGCTGCAACGATAAATGCCGCGATTCCGAACAGTGCTGACTTTCTCATAGCCATCTCCTAAATAAAAAGATTAAGACAATAACTTCAGATCATTGGCCGCTCATCGTACTGCAATGGGCTGAATACCCATGATCACTT
>JAJYPG010000386.1 GCA_021795535.1 Planctomycetota bacterium | reverse complement strand
AGAACCAGCCGAATTCATTGGCCATTTCAGGCCCGGCAACGGAGAAGACAAAAATCCAGAGGAGCCACCGCCGCTGGAAAAGAGTTCCCCGCCACCAGAACAAAATGCCGAGCAGAGAGATGAAAATAAGAAACATCCCGATTCCGACCATCAGGTGATAGGTCTGAAAAACAGGGTTCACTGGCGGCCAGTCAGACCGCTTGAAATGGTCCAGTCCCAGTACCGCATGGCGTGAATTAAAATAGAGA
Source organism: Planctomycetota bacterium (assembly GCA_021795535.1). Next base: position 2,652 of record JAJYPG010000386.1, on the reverse strand, counting down.
AGCCAACTGAGCATATCATGCATTTTGATTCCCTCAACAGTTTGGTTTTTGCTGTTGGCCCAGCCGAAAATGCTCATGGAAGCGGGTGAATGGGCTTTGTACACCCCCTCAAAAGCGGCAAGTTTGGCGGGTTGATAATAGCCTATCATGCGGGCATTTAAGTCACCGCTGAAGAGTTGGAGAACAGAGCCTATGACGGCTGCGGCCAGGCCGATCTTGAGTGACCGTGTGGCAATTTCCAGGTGGCGGTTTTTCAGTATATACCAGGCGGAAATGCTTATAACGAGAAACGCACCGGCCATTTCCGCACCCAAAAGAACGTGGAGCAGGCGATCCAGCGTGGAGGGATTGAAGACCACCTGCCAGAAACTGGTAATTTGCGCCTTAATCACCTGACCATGGGCTACGAGTTGGTGAAACCGGCCAAAATTGGTATTGGCGGGAAATGTCACCGCATGGATAGCCCCCCCGCTTTTTACCAGGAGCTTAAAGCCTGCGGGAGTCTGCATCCATGAATTGGCGACATTGATCCAGACGGCGCTGAAAATAGAACCGAGCGAAACCATGGCAGTGGAAAAAAAGTGCATTTTAGGACTGACGCGGTCCCATCCAAAAAGCAGAATCGCCAGAAAGCCTGATTCAAGAAAAAAGGCGAAGATACCTTCGGAAGCCAAAGGACTGCCGAAAATATCGCCAACAAAACGGGAATAATTCGCCCAGTTGGTGCCAAATTCAAACTCCATAACGATACCGGTGGCCACGCCAATACCGAAAGTAAGTGCAAAAATTTTGGTCCAGAATCGGGCCATCTGTTCATACACCTTGTTTCCCGTTTTAAGGTAAAGGCCTTCCATAACGACCATCAACATGGCGAGGCCAATGCTTAGCGGGGGAAAGAGGTAGTGGAAAGAGATTGTCAGCCCGAACTGAATCCTGGAAAGCATAAGGGTGTTCATAAATATTTCCACAGACTGTTGACAAGCATACCCCTGAAACACAGGGCACAAACAAGACGGTTGGTTTTATTAAATATCCAACAATCCGGCCACACACACACATTATGCTGTGAGTCTTGAATTGGCAAATTCGGGCGTACGGGCAATCGTCAGAGAATAAGTCTGAGGACCTTTGCATCAAACCCATCTGAAATATGAGGAAATTGACGGAAACCCTGATCAGCGTAAAATAAGACATAATGATACAGAATGACATTTTTAATGGATGATTACATGTTTTCACAAACAACCGAATACGCCCTGCGCGTGGTGGTCTATCTGGCAAGCCGGGAAAAACAGCCAGCCACCAATCGTGAAATAAGCAAGGCGACGCATGTTCCGCAGGGCTACCTGGCCAAAATATTGCAAACCCTGAGCCGGGGCGGACTGGTTCAATCGCAGCGGGGCCTGCATGGCGGATCGATACTGCGGCGGGACCCGGCGAAATTGACACTGCTTGATGTCATATCAATTGTCGATCCCCTCAAGCGTATTGAAGCCTGCCCGCTATCGCTGACGTGGCATGGCAAAAACCTCTGCCCGCTGCATCGGCGCATTGATGACGCCATCAGCAAAGTGGAGCATATTTTGGGGACGGCGTATATATCCGAATTACTGGTGGGAAAAACCGCCAAATCCCTTCCCCTCTGCATCGTAAAAGAACGAAAATAAGGATTGCCGCCCCGCAATCAGCCACACCACTATCGCCGCAGCGATGGGTTGCCAAGCTGGCCGCAGGCACCCATTAAATCCTGGCCAATAGTGACGCGTCGTTTGGCCAATATGCCTTTACCGCGCAATACATTAACGAACGCCAAAATTACATCGTCTTCCGGGGCGGAAAATTGTGTGGGCTGCTGCGGATTGTAGGGAATGACATTTACTGTAACGGGTAAACCATCACACCAGGCCGCGAGTTCCACGGCATGTGTTGTGTGGTCATTCACACCGGCGAGCAGCACATATTCAATAAAGAAACGGGTTCGCCGGACTCGCGGGTATTCCAGCAGAGCCTGTTTAAGGTCCGCCAGCGGCATTGCACGGTTAATGGGCATGAGTTCACTGCGCAGGGTGTCATTGGCGGCGGTAAGAGAAATGGCAAGCTTCAACCCTGGCAAATTCATTTTTGCCAGTCGTCGCAAGCCATCAATCCGACCGACCGTAGAGACGGTGATTCGGGAAAGTGGCAAATTGATTCCCGCCGTGTCGGTTAAAACGGAAATAGCCTGAAGAACGGCATCGAGGTTATCCAACGGTTCTCCCATGCCCATGAAGACCACATTACGCAAAAAGGCCGGAACAGGCGGTGCCAGCTCTACCCCACCCCTCCTCCGCCCGGCGGCACTGGCCACAGTCAGGCCATCCGGGCTGATCGCCATAATAGCCTGCCCGGCAAGCAGCTTCCTGGCAACGAGAAACTGCTGGACAATTTGCGCCGCATCCAGATGGGCCAGCAGCCCCATGCGTCCGGTCTGACAAAAAGTGCAGCCCATGCGGCAGCCCACCTGCGATGAAACGCATAGAGTATGCCAGGTGCCGCCGTGAAAATTACGCATGGGCAAAATGACGGATTCTGTTTCAAGCAGTTTCCCATTATATAGGCCGGCTGGAAGACAAAACTTGACCGCACCACCCTCTTGTATCAGTTGCGTTGTGG
>JAJYPG010000385.1 GCA_021795535.1 Planctomycetota bacterium | reverse complement strand
CCACCGCCGGATATTCCGTAAGACATTGTAAAAGCAGCGGTTTTATGGCACGCTTGAGCATGTTTTGTATTATAGGATTTAATTCCTGTTTTGCAAATCTGCCTGCCATTATCCTTGGTTTATGGGCCCATCCGGATTCATGGCCCGCTTCATGAATTCGTCGAACAGCGGCACCGTAAACGCCAAATCCCCATGCGCGGGGCTGTAAATCATCCCCTTCTTTATCAGGCTGGCGCGCACTGGACCGAGGCGGTTTATTTTAAGATTGAGCTTCTCGGCAATGTCACCCGTCCGCGCAAATCTCGGGCCTGAATCGGCCATCGCTCGAAGAAAATTCTTTTCGCTGGGAGTAAGTCTGTCGAAGCGAACGCGAAAAAAATTCTCTTCCAAACGTGGAATGGCCGCTGGCGTTGCGGCGTCAACAATACTCTTGGTGATTGGGCTTTTGGAGGCGGCTTTCCATATTTGATACCCCCACTCCTGCACGAAATAAGGGTATCCCTTTGTCAGTCGAAAAACCTCTCTCATGGCGGCCGCATCGAACAGTACCCCGGCGGCGCGAGTTGGCTCCTCAAGGGCTTGCGCTGAATCTGATTCCGACAAGGCCCCGATGGGGGGAAAGCTTAAAAGTCGTTCCGCGTAAGATTTGTATACAAGTTTTCCTCTATACACCATTATAATGCAGTATAAATTGTTATAAATTGCTGCTCGCGCGGAAGCGATGGATGACTTTTCTGGCCGCATGTGTCCTACCGCACAATTCCCGCCTGGCATGCCTGCCTGCTCTGGGATTCCAAATCACATGCGAAGCTCCGGTTGAGTTTGACCGAAAATATAAGGCCATTCCCCGTCGATATCCTCAATCTCCAAGTATCCCGGATTTTTCCACACTACAATAGATCCACGCCGCATTGATCCGCTGCATGAGCCAGATCCTGGTCGTTGGTTGCCAACGACGCACCAATACGTATCGCCAGTTCCAGGTAGGCGGCATCATACATGGTCAGCTTGTATCGTGCCGCCAGACGGTAAGTGCTGGTGAATGCAACAATATGCGTCAGCGAATCGTACTGAATGGGAAGGGACATCAGAATCGCCGCCCGCTGCAACGCCTGCGTTTCGGTCAGACGGCCTTTGCGAGCGGCACTGCGCAATACGTTGGTAACCTCCAGCGGCCAGTGCCCCGGCAGGATCAAGCCCTCGGTTCGCGTGCGATCCAATAATGATTCCGTGCGCGGTGTTACTTCATCTTCAAAACACCAGGCCATGGCCACGGAACAATCGGCGATCCAGCTCATGGTCGGCCCGCATCACGGAGGTCCTTGATTTTCAATCCGGCGAGTCGCGATCCGGATCGCAATTTGCGCAACCGTGCAATGACGCTGCCAACATGTGGGGTCACGGGGTGCACGGGGGTAAGCAGTGCCACTTGTTTGCCATGGCGCGACAGAGCGATGACCTCACCGGCCTCCACCTGTTCGAGAATCTTTGAAAGTTTGTTTTTCGCTTCGTAGATGCCGATTGTGCGCATGGTCATCATTCTCCTTTCATTATGATTCTAGCCAGACTAGCCTGTTCATAATGAAATAGCAACCCCTGGGAGCCTGTCTGGGACTGGTATCCCAAGCTCGGCAAAAGTTATACCAGGCTGGTTGTGTGTGACATCTGCGATAATCTTGTCACGGCTATTTCATCGCAGGCCTGAAAGTACGCGCCCCGAGCGATTTACCACGAAAGAAGCCTACCGCACAATTCCCGCCTGGCGCTCAAATGCGGCATTCACAATGCTTTCTGTATCCACCGCCCGCAGTTGCTGGGCGATATGCCAGGCAATTTCCCCGCGGCTAAGCAGGCGAATGGTTTTTGATGTGTTCCGATCCGATATGCCCGGAGTTGGAAGTTCCTGTAACCTGTCCCCTGTAACCCGTAACCTCGCTGCGCCGGGCGTTGATCGTTGCAGAATCGCCCACGTTTCCGGTGCCACCTTCTTGCTGATCGCCAGCATGGTCGCCTCCGGATTCGCCGGGATTCCCACCAGGCTGAATTCCAGCAGTTCCCATTGGCGATAAACGCGCCGCGCTTTTTTCATCTCCGGTCTCCGGGCGATTTCTTCCGGGGTTGGATTGGAAAATTCTCCCGGCAAAAAGCCCACGCTGTAACTGTTTAATATGCCATCTTGGGCCAATGCGAACATGTCGCGGCCAAATTGCGTTTTATCGGTACACCGGTATTTCGCTAAAACCCGATCACCGCTTTTCTTGACCCATTGCGCAGCTCCCAGCGGCAACGCGGTGTCATGGTTATAAAACACGGTCAAACCGGCATAATTTTTCCGCAGCAGCCCCTCCGGCAATACCACATCTCCATCCCGATCCACGGCGGAGGTGGAAATGCACGCCACAATTTCCCGGCGGCCCGGTTGAACTTCAATGAGCTGTCCTTCAAATGCTTTGCGCAACATTGCCATCATCAACTCCTGTTGGGAGGGTGTAAATCATTTCTGGGCGGACTTTTTTCCGACGTATTGTTTCTGTGCCTCAGACTCTCCGGTTTGCTGCCGGCAGCATCGTAAGGGATGCACATACGAAAACCCGCAATATTAATTATTGCGTTCCCATTGCCTGATCTGCCGGGGTTGCCGTAATTGCATCCGCGGCAATGGCGGGATTATTGCTGAATTCTTCCGGCGAAATATCGGAAAAGCCCATGGCCCGACGAATTTCCGATTTGCTCAACACCCCCGCGCGAATCGCAATTTGCGCTTTTTCCAATTCAAACGCTTCATCCGCCGGCACCGGATGTTCCGCCGCCAGAAAAAGCCGATCACCATACAACGGCGTGAGCATTTCATTGAGCTTCTGCTCAAGAATCAGCACCCGCGGCAAAATGGTTTGCCGGGCGTAAAG
>JAJYPG010000384.1 GCA_021795535.1 Planctomycetota bacterium | reverse complement strand
ACAGTTTCCTTGTTCAGGCGCCGGGACGAAAGCCGTCCACGGTCCGCCGGGCCAAAAGCCAAGCCCAGTATTGTAGTTGGAATCAGCCAGAGTATAAAGCCCCAGGCATTGGATAAATGAAAAAGGGGAGTGGCAATTTTTGTTGGGATTGGCAAAAGTGCTTGTAAAACAGCGTTTTGGCTCATTTGTGGGTACAGTTGCCAACCCAAAACGGCGGAGGATAGCCGCGATCCCAAGGACTTTCCCTCGGCTGCATTCATGCACGCCGAATGACACACAGCGCGGCAGAGAAGTCGAAACGACATAATAAATTACATTTGCATTGGCATTAAACTACCCTTGCCGGGACATAAGAGCTTTTGGATGCGGTGAATTGCCAAGGTGGATGTCACCTTGTCGTGCCTGAGTCAAATCGGAATTGAAGTAAAAAGCGTTTCTCATCTTTTGGCTGGAGTGCTTTTTTATGCCTTGGGACTCTGCGCCCAAGCCAGCTTGTGCGCCAGCATGCTCCAGTGTGACATTGTGGGATTCTCCACCAGCCGCAATGTGTGGATGGACCGTTTAACGAGAATATATTGATTCTCCTTCAGCGGCCAGGTTACCTGACCGTCAAAACTCGCCATGCTGCCGGGGTTCACACGTAAGGCTTGAATCCGTATAACCGCGTCCGAAGGCAAGACCACGGGACGAAAAGAAAGGGAATGGGCACAAATGGGTGTTACGACCAGTACGGGAAGATCGGGGGAAATAAGCGGCCCGCCAGCCGAAAGATTGTATCCCGTAGATCCCGATGATGTGGCCACAATAAGCCCGTCGCCGCGAAACTGGACGGTCTCCTGTCCGTTAATATGCAATCGCATATCAAGCATACGGAATGGAATACCGGCATTCAGAACCACATCATTAAGCGCCGGGCAGGAAAAAACCTGTCGGTCGCATTCTTCTCCATGCCGTGCGGTCTGGTAAACTTCCCCATTGAGCATCAGGCGATTGGTAATGGGCGCATTGCCCGCGAGGATCAGGCCAAGGTGTGAGAGAAATTCATCCAGCGAAAAAGCTGCAAGATAGCCAAGCTTGCCAAAATTAATTCCGACCACCGGAGCCGCGATTCCGGCAATAAAGCGAGCGGTTTCCAGTATTGTGCCGTCGCCACCTAAAATAACCAGAAGGTCGGGATGAAATCTGGTTATTTCCTCTCCCGCGGCGGGTTCCATCACGCGTAGTATCGCATCGGGCATTTTGCCTTGCAGAACGGTGGCCAAATGATGCGCCGCATTTAAGGCATCCGGCTTGGTGGTACTGGCTATTAATCCGATTCGCATGACATGTAAAATACCCGCAACAGGCTTAGCCAGCCAGCGCTGCACATGGTACAAGCCAGCCTATGGGGTGCAATATCCAACCCGGTTCCGATATACATCCAAATTGATTGTCCGACAAATTCACCGACGGGAAACATCTATGATAGTTTTACCCAATGCGGGGGCAGGTTGTGGTCCAAGGGCCGGTATTGAGGGTATGGCACCGACACGCCGGGACGTAATAGTGAATTCAGCGTACTGGATTAACGCTGCGTACCCGCTGATAGCGGGCCAGCGCCATCAAGGGAAAATAGAGCCTGTACAAATGGTACTTCAGATAAAACACGCGAGGAAAACCGGTACCGGTGAACCATGGCTCATCCCAATTGCCATCCGCATTCTGATTGCTGATCAGCCAATGAATCGCCCGGGCAACCGCCGGATCATTAGGCCCCACCGCCATAAGTCCCATGGCCCCCCATGCGGTTTGCGATGGAGTGCTTGGCCCGCGGCCCTTTAATTCCGGATTGTCGTAAGTCTGGCAGGATTCGCCCCAACTTCCATCGGGCTTCTGACACGACCGCAACCAATCCGCCGCGCGGCGAATGAACCGCTGGTCCATTGGCTCGCCAACAGCCCGCAGTCCCGTAAGCACCTGCCAGGTGCCATAAATGTAATTCACGCCCCATCGACCAAACCAGCAGGCTTCCTTTTCCTGAGTGTCTTTAAGGAAGTTGATCGCTTTGCGCACCGCGGGATGCTGATGGGTAATACCGTTGTGACCCAGACATTCCAGAACGCGAGCGGCAATATCCGGACAGGAAGGATCTTGAATGGCGTTATGGTCGGCAAATGGAACATGTTCCAGAATAGGTCGCTGGCGCGTACGATCAAAGGCAGCCCAGCCGCCATCATCATTCTGCATGGCAAAAAGCCAGTTGATACCCCGTTTAATCCCCCCCGCCGCGGCGGTGCCACCGACACGTTTCAGCGCCATCACAACCATGGCGGTGTCATCCACATCCGGATAATGCGGATTGTTAAATTCAAAATACCAGCCGCTCGGTTCCACACCGGGGCAGTTTTTCATCCAGTCGCTGCCGGTGCGGCATTCTTTTTCCAGCAGCCAGCGGATGGTTTTTCCAGCCACGGGATGATCTTCAGAAACGCCGGCTTCAGCCAGAGCGTTTAATGCGATGCCCGTATCCCAAACCGGCGACCAGCAGGGCTGAATGCGAATGGCATCGCCCTCGCGAATAAAAAGGTTGCGCAGGTCTTTCTGAGCTTTAACCACCAGCGGGTGATCATCGGCATACCCCAGGGTTTTAAGCACAATAAGAATGTAGACCATGGGAGGAAAAATTGCCCCCAGGCCATCGCATCCTTCCATGTGTTCAATAAGCCATTTTTCCGCCTCGCGCAACGCCAGTGGCCGCAGTGGCGTAACCGCCGTTTTTTCATACCGTTTAAGCGAAAGGTCCAGCAGCAGAAACATTTCCCGCCAGCTTCGCGGCAGACCGCGCAGACGAAAGGCGGGATTGCTGGCCGCCTGCGGATCATTAAACAGTTCGGAAATGCCCAGTTCCGGAGGAAGTTTCCGCACGGGACGATGCGCTCTGACAATGGCCA
>JAJYPG010000006.1 GCA_021795535.1 Planctomycetota bacterium | reverse complement strand
TGGCCGGCAGGCTTTTAACTCCCATGTAAAACACCAGGGTTCCACCGAGTTTGGCCAAAGCGGAAAAATCAATGGCTGATTCGCCATCGGCATTGCCGCCACTTTCCTGCAAATGGCCGGTTACAAAGGTAACAGTGCTGGTAAAGTCGCGATGGGTAACAGGGATACCCGCATAGGCCGGTCCGGCAATGCCCGCAGTAATGCCCGGTATTACCTGAAATGAAATTCCTGCGCGGCGCAGCACCTGCGACTCCTCACCTCCGCGGCCAAAAACATAAGGATCGCCCCCTTTCAGCCGCACCACACAGCGGTCGGCGTATTGCGGTCCGGCTCGCACCTTGCGTGCCCATTCCAGCAACAGAGCGTTAATTTCATCCTGGACCAGGGTGTGATCTCCGGCGGATTTTCCGGCATAAATTAACTCAACGTCGGGCGGACATTCGCGCAGCAATTCCGGATTGGCCAGATTGTCGTACACCACCACCGCGGCGCGGCGCAGCGCGTTTAGGCCCGCGCAGGTAATCAGGCCCGTATCACCCGGACCAGCGCCCACCAGATAGACCAGCGGGTGGTATCCCGCCCGTGTGCCAGGTTCCATGGATGTCAAGGGTGCGGAGGAAATTGGCTTATTGTTCATTTTGTTTGCAATATCATTCATATCTAATCATCACTATTTATTCTGTTCTTTTGCGGCAACGCCATGCCCTGCCCCATCTTTCCCCAAAGCTGTTGTTTTTGATCAAAGCATAAATTCCCCGCCAGGCTTAAGCACCACCGGTTTAATTCCCATCCGGGTCAGATCCGCACCGAATGCCGCACCATCCTGTACGATGGGCGGATACGTGTTGTAATGAATCGGCAGCACATGGCGGGCGCGCAGCATTTCCGCCGCCAGAAGGGCATGGCGAGGACCCATGGTAAAAAAATCGCCAATGGGCAGGCAGGCTAAATCGATGGACCATAAACGCCCGATCAGGGCCATATCCCCAAACAGAGCCGTATCGCCGGCGAAGTAAATGGTCTTGCCGTCGGTTTCCACCACCCAGCCCGCGGGCACTCCGCCGGGGGCGCCATCGGGAAAAGTGCTGGTGTGAATGGCAAAAGTCATACTGGCCCGCCCAAAGGGAAAATTCCCGCCGCCGCCGATATTCATACCCACCGTCTTGACATGTTTTTTGCTGAAATATTCCGCCATTTCAAAATTGGCCAGAACCGTTGCGCCCGTCCGTCGTGCTATTCGCTGGGCATCATCGGTATGGTCAAAATGGGCGTGGCTCAGCAGAATAAATGTAGGGTTTACCGCATCACTGTGGATGTCAGCAATGGGGTTCTGGTCATAAAACGGGTCAAATTGCAGGCGGTGCTCTCCTGAGTGAATTTCAACATTGGAATGTCCATGATAGATAATTTTCAAAGCCATAAAAGCCTCCGTCATTTCCGGTGCCGACCGCCACCCGTTGGCGTACGATTATGATAGGCCGTGGCGCAAGCCGCCGCCACTGCGCCTGATTCGCATGTGGCGTTTGGAGTTTGCCCTTTTGTCGGGAACACCAGAAGCTCCGGCGTGACCGCAGGCACGCCCCAGAGAGCGTCCTTCCGACAAATCGGGACAATCGTCCTGATGAAAACGGGCATGTGCCCAGCGTCCGCGAGGAAAATGCAAAAGTGGCATCTGCCTTGCACAATGGCTAAAATATTACTGTAGAGGCTATTTGGAGAATGTCTTATGCCTGTTTATGAATTTGAATGCAAAGCCTGTGGCAAAATGTTTGATCACCTCTTCCCGAACATGCGAACCGAGAACCTGAAGGTTAAATGTCCGCATTGTGAATCGGTCAGGACGCAACGCAAACTGTCGGTCTTTGCCGTGAAAAGCGGATCGGCATCCAGTGGTGGAGCCGGCACCGGAGGAGGAAGGTGCGTCTGTGGAAATATGCCTGGGTCCTGTTCCATGAACTGATCCGGAGTTATTGGGCAACCAGGTTTTGCCTCGCGATGTGTCACGGCGCGGCGGAGTCGCATCCAAGAGGTGACGAACGACGATTTGCCACGAAGAGGCACGACGTAACGGACGAGAGCGAAATTGGGCTTGGAAACGATGACATTAATACGCCCTTTTTGGCGGCGTTAAATTTTTGCCGACAAATAATTTTGCAAATAACTTCGTGTTAAAATAACACGGAGTTAATCGCTGGTAGTACAGCGCGTTTGCGGTGGAAAAATGAATGATGAAAGGAAATTCCGATGAGCCAGCCACTGGTTAATAAAAGCATCCTGATGTTCGTGGATGACATTTACGAAGACCTGGAGCTTTGGTATCCGAAATATCGCCTGCAAGAGGCGGGTGCCCGGGTGGTTCTTGCGGGACCTGAAGCCGGTGTGCGCTACACGGGCAAGCATGGCTATCCGGCGGTCTCTGATGCGGCCATTGCTGATATCAGTGGTTCGGATTTTGACGGGCTGGTCTGTGTGGGCGGTTTTGCCCCGGACAAGCTGCGGCGCAGTGCCGGGGTAAAAGCCCTGGTTCAGCATTTTCATCGTAAAAACCAGTTGATTGCCGCCGTCTGTCATGGTGGCTGGATACCCATTTCCGCTGGAGTATACAAAGGTGCTCGCGTTACAGGTTCCCCCGGCATTAAGGATGATCTGATTAACGCCGGCGCCCATTGGGAAGATGCCCCTGTGGTGGTGGACCGGCATTTTGTTTCAAGCCGCAAACCCGATGACCTTCCGGCATTTTGTCGCGGCATTTTGGAAGTTCTGGCGGCACCATAAATGAAAGACGCGGTGGAGCAGTTACCCATGGGTGACGAATTTATCCACCGATGATATTGGTTTGATCATGCACGGAGGCGTCCTCGTGCGGCGGATCATCGGTGGGACGGGTTGCAAGGTTGCTGGGGCGCTGGTGTTTTTTGCGTCCGTTCAGGCACGCATCCATTTGTCGCAAAGCCTGCTTGATGCGCAGGTCGTTTTCAACCAGGGCGATGCGCACAAAACCTTCGCCATTTTCACCAAAGCCGCGCCCGGGGGCGACGGCCACGTCCGCTTCCTCCAATAGCCGCAGGGAAAAGTCTATGGTTCCCTGGCCCATCAAATGTTTCTCGGCCACGCTCGCCCAAACAAACATGCTGGCGCGTGGCGATTGAACTTCCCAGCCAAGTTTGCGTAGCCCGGCCACCAGCACATCGCGGCGCTTTTGATAGACCGCCGCCTGGTCCCGCACAAAATCATCCCCCTGACGCAGGGCCAGAATGCTGGCGACTTGAATGGGCGCGAAATGGCCGTAATCGTAATAGCCCTTAATGGTGGACAAGGCCCGTACCATTTCAGAATTACCACAGCAAAATCCGACGCGCCATCCCGCCATGTTGTATGGTTTGCTCATGGTGGTAAATTCAACCCCCACCTCCTTGGCACCCGGTGTGGCCAGGAAAGATGGTGCCTGATAGTTGTCAAAACAGGTTTCACCGTATGCAAAATCGCTGATAATCAGCACATTGTATTTTCGTGCCAGAGCCACAACCTGCTGATAAAACAGGGGTTCAACCGTCATGGCGGAGGGATTGTGCGGATAATTCAGAATCAGCAGTTTGGGCCGCGGATAAAGATTTTTCAGCACATGTTCAACGCGGCCCAAAAAGGCTTCATCATTGCCCAGCGGAACGCTGATAACATTGGCTCCGGCCAGGGCCACGGCGTACATGTGAATGGGATAGGCTGGATCGCCAACCACCACGGTATCGCCCGCACCGAGCAAGGCGAGCATCAGATGTGAAAAACCTTCCTTGGAACCGATGGTTGCCACCACTTCGGTTTCCGGATCAAGTTCCACGCCATAACGCCGCTTGTATTTCAAAGCCACTTCGCGGCGCAGGTTGTAAAGGCCCACACTGACGGAATAGCGGTGGTTGCGGGCATCGTGCGCGGCCTGGGCCAGTTTTTCCACAACAAAATCGGGTGATGGATCAATCGGATTGCCCATGCCCAGATCAATAACATCATGACCGGCGCGGCGTTTGGCCGCCTTAAGCGCATTAATGCGGGCAAAAAGGTAGGGGGGCAGGCGCTTGATGCGCGTTGAAACTTCAATGTTAAAGGGCTTATCGTTTCCACCAGCCATGGCCGTTATTCCTTCGTTGGGAAAATTTAGCATTACCACCATTTTATCCCGCGGTCGCGGAAGATAAAACCTGCCCGCGTGATGCGTGACAAAAAATCTGGTCCGTGTGCGGTTGGGCAACCGGACAAATTGTCAGGTTTACTTGGTCGTCGCGGGTCCGGGTTTGGTGGTACTGACCCGGCCGGCATTTTTCTCTTCGTCCCGCACGAGTCGTTGTTGTTCCTGATAGGCCTCTTGAATTTGCGACCACTCCTTGTTCAAGGTCTGATCCTTGATGCTGACATGGGCCTCGGCCATCAGTCGGCTTAGCTCCCGCTGTCCCCACTGCAATTCCAATATGCGCTTGAGCTTCACCTTAATTGTATGGTGAACTTTGGCCAGTGGTGTCTTGCTGGCGGGAATTTTTTTGACCAGCCAAAGCAGATGGTAGGCGTTGCCCAGAGGAATAGCCGCGGAAAGATGGCCCTTGCGAAGCTCCTCTGCGGTGCTAAGGAAAAGGGACGGAAGCGACGTATCCGCGGTGGGGACAAGCTCCAGGCCACCTTTGGCCGCGGTCTGCTGGTCGATGCTGTATTTAGCCGCCACGACGGCAGCGCTGACATGCTTGTCCATAATGAGATGGCGGACAAGAGCCGCCTGCTCAAAATTTTTCACCACAATATCGCGTACTTCTATCTTGGGACCCAAATCGGTTTCATAAGCCAGTTTTATCTGCTTTTCAGTAACATGCACATGTCCATGGGCAAGTGCCGCCATATAAGCGGTGCGTTCCAGGTCCATCTTGAAAGTAAGTAGGTTTTGCCCCCGCTGTGCCAGAATTTTAGCAAGAACCGCCATGCGCTCATTGGCGGGCACATTTTGGGCCGCAAGTGAATTCAGCACGATATTTGCCTGATCCTGAATCTGGGCCGGTCCTACCCTCAAGCCGGCTTTATCGCAGGCCTGTTTAAGCAGTGTCAGTTGCATCCATTTCTGGAACAGCGGCACACCATTGAGCAAAATAAGTGAATTGATGAACTTCTTCTCGCTTAAGCGTTTGCCGTTAACCACCGCAAGTGTCGGCTGACCTTTCTGTACATAGGCCGGCGTTACTGAATAAGGTAAATCAATGGGATTGCCCACAACAGGAGCGGCAGTTGTTGTGGCGGGTGCTGTTGAGGCGGCTTCACAGCGCGGACTGAAACCCGAGAGCATGGCCGTAAGGCTGCAAGCTACAGCCAGGGCGACGGTCTTGTTCCTGCGCATTTGGAAACATGGCGTGGTGATTTTGGGCATGGATGGTTTTCCTTGTATGATCAGGCAACTCTTTTCCGTGAACCTGTACTGCCAGCACATGTTATGGTTCAGCGGGCGGGAACCTATCCCATTGCAACATCTTCAATTATGATACCCTCTTGTTGAAAAGTCTTCCATGGCCTTGGCCGGGCCTGTTGTTGACCATACCGGCAACGCCAGTAAGATAGCGTGCAAAGGGTTATAGAGGGACTTAACCTTGTGCCCCGCCATTATGGTTTACCAGCCTGGTACAACCAGTTGGACGGGGCGGTTAAAATAGCCCAACCGTATCGTTGGATACGTCGGCCATTCGGCAAGCTGGCCGCTAACATCCGAATATAATAATACGTTGATTCCGTGAGGAGTGTTCAATGAAGCGTTTCGGTGTCCGTGCGAATTGTTCTTTTCCCACCGCAATTAGCGCCGCGTGTTTGCTGCTGGCGATGGTCGCACACCATGCGCGGGCAACGGCGGCGTATGCCCGTCCGCTGCTTTCCCGCACAGTGGCCAGCACCGCAAGTCTGCGGACACTCTGGCAGACGCCCATAGGTCTGACTCCCGCGGATCATGACCATGTGGTCAATATCTGGCATGTTGGAAGCGTGGTATATGTGCTGACCGGCAAGGGCTATATGGTTGCCATTAACGCATCCAACGGAACGGTTCGCTGGACACGAAAAATAGCCGGCCTGAAGCCGGGAATATCGCGTCCTGCGATTATTGGCTTGCATCAAATTGTTGTGCTTTCGGGCAGCCAGGCTCATTTCCTGAACACGCTCACCGGTGCGCAGGTTCAGACGGGGGGGTTGGACTTTCCTCCGGGAACATGTCCGGTTGTGATTCCGGACAGCCGATTGCTTATTGGCTCTCTGAATAGGAGTTTCAAGGCATTGTCCGTGGACCTCCCCTTTTTCACCGAGTGGTCGGAAGATTCTCCGGGTGATTCCTTTACATCCAATCCTGTTGTGGCCAGTGACACTGTTATTTTCGGCTCACGCCTTGGATATCTCTGGGGTCGCGTTCCCTCGGATGGCAATCATGGCTGGAAGCGCACGCTTGGCGGATCCATTGTTGCCCCGCTGACTGCCAATAACAGTCTTGCCTTTGTGCCTTGCACTGATAACAACCTGTATGCGGTTGCTCCGCAGACCGGTGTCTCTCCCTGGGTGCGTCATCTTCCCGGAAAACTGGTGCATCGTGCGGAGATTACAGACAAAACCCTGCTGATTGCCACGGAAGATGCGGGACTTTTTGGCCTGAATCCCGCCAATGGCAAGATTTTATGGGGACCTGTGCGCGGCATTACCCGTGTGGTTGCGGTTAAAGGTTCCACACTGTACGGCTGCACCATCAATGGCAATCTGAAAATGATGAACATTCATTCCGGTCGGGTTATTGATGGTGCGAGGCTGCAAGGGGCCAGATATTTCATCTACAACGCGCACCATTCCACCATTTACGTTGCCTCGCGTTATGGACGTATTGCCGCCATTGCTCCCCGGAAGGAATGGTGAAACCCCTGAAGTTTTCCCCGGTCCGAGGTTTTTCGCGTTTGCCCGGAAAAACAGGTCCTTGCAGGCGGCCCTATGGCTGCGCCAGTGCAATGCTGATTTACCAAATACAGTGTGCGTCAGTGTTTACCCCACATTTTTCAGCACGGAAATTTATCCATGAATCATCCTGATGTCGTTCCCATTCGCCGCGCTCTTTTAAGCGTTTCAGACAAGTCCGGACTGGTGGATCTCGCCACCGCGCTGGTCCGGGAATTTAATATTGAGCTTATTTCCACGGGAGGAACCGCACGAGCCTTGCAGGCCGCCGGGCTTCCGGTACGCGATGTTGCCGACCTTACCGGCTTTCCGGAAATGATGGATGGCCGCGTGAAAACGCTGCATCCGGCGGTGCATGGGGGGCTGCTGGCATTGCGCGATGCGCCATCCCACCAGCAGGCCATGCGGGAACACACTATCGCTCCGATTGATCTGCTTGTTGTAAACTTATATCCATTTGAAAAAGTCACCGCTGAAGCGAATTGTCCATTTGAACATGCGGTGGAAAATATTGATATTGGTGGACCGGCCATGGTTCGTTCCGCGTCTAAAAATCATCGCAGCGTCGCGGTTATTACGGATGCCGCGCAGTACGAAAAACTGCTGGCCAACATGCGCGCCAATTCCGGTGGAACCACCCATCACTTCCGGCTGGATCTGGCCGTCTGGGCGTTTGGCCGCACCGCCCAATACGACGCGGCAATCCATGCCTACCTCACGCATTCTTATTTCGCGGACCAGACGGATGCTCCGCTTGAACAGGCGGGCCTGACACCACAACTGATCTACGGGCTGGAACGCTTGCAAAAATTGCGCTACGGTGAGAACCCTCATCAGCGGGGGGCCTTCTATGCCACTTCCCGTCCCGCCCATGGTCTGGCCGCGGCAAGGCAGCTTCATGGCAAGGAACTCTCCTGGATTAACTTGCTTGATGCCGATGCCGCACTGGCTCTGGTGAGTGAATTTTCCCAACCGGCGGCGGCGGTAATCAAGCATGCCAACCCCTGCGGCTGTGCCGTCGCGGAGAATCTGGCGGAGGCTTTCGACCTGGCTTACGCGGGCGATCCAGTTGCCGCGTATGGTGGTATTGTGGCACTGAATCGGCCTGTTGACACGTCCACCGCCCAGCGCATTGTGCAGGGCAAACGCTTTCTTGAGGTTCTTATAGCACCAGACTTTGCGCCGGAGGCTCTTGCGATGTTGCAAAGCCGCTGGGCAGACTGCCGCGTGCTTGCCACTGGTGCAGCCGCGTTATCAACCGCGGATGCGTTGTCAGTGCGGAGTGTTGCCGGGGGAATGCTGGTTCAGCAGAATGATTATGCTGGTTTTCATAAAGCGTCCTGTCGCGTTGTTTCAACCCGCGAGCCAACACCGCGCGAATGGGCGGATATGGAATTTGTGTGGCCAGCCTGCAAGCATATCAAGAGTAACGCCATTGCCCTGGCGATGGGGGGACAGCTTCTTTCCGCGGGTGCCGGGCAGATGAGCCGCGTTACGAGTTGCAGGCTGGCGGTGGAATTAGCCCGGCAGAATGGCCATTCAGAAAAGCTCTCAGACGCGGTGGCCGCTTCGGATGCCTTCTTTCCATTTTCCGATGGTCCGGAAATTCTTGTTGCGGCTGGCGTGCGTGCGATCATTCAACCTGGCGGTTCCAAACGCGATCAAGAGACCATCGACCTGTGCAACAAACACAATGTCGCCATGGTGTTTACCGGCCAGCGCCATTTCAGGCACTGAAATTGTCGCCACAGGGACTTCCAATATGCTCAATCGCAGTCTCTGATGACACATAATCAGAAGCGTGAAGTGCGGTAAAAGGCTGATTTTGCAATAAAACAGGCACGTCCCCACGCTTTCCCGCATCCTCCACTATTGGATTGCCACGGAAATAGAGTAATATGCGAAAGCGGAATTGGTTGATTCAATCCCGCATCCGATAACGGCATCGGATGAGATTTATTTGCAATTACGCTGGCAATCGCCGCTTTTTGTGTAAAATTGGCGTATTGCAATGCACTATCGGGAAATTAAAAATTGGAGCGAACCGTTTGATGATGCCTCCTTGTGAAACATATCTGATTCTGATTTTTTATGCACAGCGGCATACTGGAGATGGTCCTTGTGCCGGGGCGGTGATGTTTCATGGATGACCGCCTTGCCTACGCTCTGCATGCGCTGCTTAACGATCATTATGACATTGGCCGCATTTTGCGCTTTCGGCAAATCCGCCGCGGCACACAGGCCGAGTGTTATGAATTGCTTACCGCGGAGCAGCATGAATATGCGTTGTTTTTGTACCCTCCGGAATTCTCTCGTCAGGCATTGTGTGATGCCGGGCCGGTATTAGACCGCCTGGCGGCTGCGGGTTTTCCTGTGTCGCGGCCAGTCCCTGGCCGTGACTCCTGTTCGGGAACTGGAACTTTGCCCATACCGTGGGCCATTGAAGGTCCGCAGGGATCACATTTTTTTCTTGCCACACTGGCACCCGGACAGGCGGTTCCGGCGGCGGATTGGTCCAATCACGATTTAAGCAACCTGGGCCTGCGCCTTGGCTGGCTGCACCGGACGATGCGCGACGCCTTTGCGGCCAAAGCCACGCAGGCCATGGACTCGTCAGTCGCAAATTCAGCCGTTATCAATAAAGATTCACCGGCCCAACGTCTGGTTAAGGCACTGGAGTCATCCGCGCCACGTGGCCGTAAGATTCGCCAGGTGCTTTCGTCAGAGGCGATAGATCGGCTGCTGTCCGAAGTTGAAAAGCTTGCGCCAGTCTGCACCGGATATGTGCATGGCGGCATATCACCGGATGGGGTGCTGCTGGATGGCGACCGACATATTTCCAGCGTAGTGGACTGGGGCCTTTTTTCCACCGGTCTGCCCGCGCAGGATGTTATTGATGTCTTTGTGCATTGGTGCGTGCAGAAAGAGGGGGAAGTGCGGGCGGATGCCGCGCAATCGCTTTTGCAGGCCTATTTATCGTTGGAAAAATTGCGCGGCGATCAGTGGCATCCCGCCGCGGTCGCCTGGTGTGCCCATCGGCTTGGTGCCGCACTTATGGGACGCTCACATCTGCCCCGCGGCTTTGCGTCGATTTTGGAAAATCCACATTCGCTTTCCGCCACCCTGACCATTTGCCAGAGCAAGCTATAATCTGATGGTTATGCTGGACCAGCCGGAACCAAAATATCATGCGAAGATCGCGGAAATGAGAGATTGTCAGAAATTATGGGGCGAGACCGCATAAAAAACCTTGGTCGACCGCAAAGAAATTTCACCTGATGCATAGGGCCTCTTTATGGGTATCAGGAGGACCTGCCTTTTCCGATTACACCTTGATGGTTACCTTGCGTTCCAGCTTGCCGCGGTAGCGCTGGCGGATCGGTTCAACAATTTGTACTACGAATTCATCAACTTGTTGGGACGAGCGACCAATGTACTGCCGGGCATCCATCACCTGCGTTAAATCCACATTGGCAAAAGCAGAATCAGTGCGCAAACGGTTGATCAGATCATTGGGGCGGCCAAATTCCTTCACCTCCCGCGCCGCGGCCATGGAATGTTTGCGGATACGCTCGTGAATATCCTGCCGGTCTCCGCCGACTTTTACCGCGGCCATCAGCAGATTTTCCGTGGCCATGAAGGGCAGTTCCGCATTTAACCGTTGCTTAATGATCTTGTGGTTGACCACCAATCCGCCAGATACCTTAAAAAGAATATCCAGAATGGCATCTGTGGCGAGGAATGCCTCCGGTATGGAAAGCCGCTTGTTGGAGGAATCATCAAGTGTGCGTTCGAACATCTGTTGTGCGGCGGTGAACAGTGGCTGGGAGACAATTCCCATAAGCCAGCGGGCCAGGCCGGTGATGCGTTCACAAAGAACCGGGTTGCGTTTATACGCCATGGCCGAGGAACCTATCTGCTCTTCCTCAAAAGGTTCATCCACCTCCTTAAAGGCGGAAAGCAGGCGGATGTCCTGGGCCATTTTGTGGGCGGCCGCGCCCACTGCGGCAAGCGAGGCAACAATTTGCACATCCACAATGCGCGAATAGGTCTGTCCGGAAACCGGATGCACCCGTTTGAAGCCGAGTTTTTCAGCCACTGCGAATTCCAGTTCGCGGACCTTTTCATGGTCATTGGCAAAAAGTTCCAGAAAAGAGGCCTGTGTGCCGGTGGTTCCCTTAATGCCGCGCAACATAAGCGTCTGCAGGCGAAGTTCCAGATCGGCCAGAACCAGAACAAAATCATAACACCACAGAACTGCCCGTTTACCCAGTGTGCTGGGCTGGGCGGGCTGAATATGCGTGTAGGAAAGCACAGGCACGTCACGATTGGCTGCGGCGAATTCGGCAAGTTTGTCAATAACGGCGGCGAGTTTGCTCACGGTTATTTCCAATGCGTCACGCAGCAGAAGAACATCGGTGTTGTCCACAATATCCATGGAGGTGGCACCAAGGTGCATGATCGCTTTGGCCGCAGGGGCTACCTTGGCGAAGGTGTGCAGATGCGCCATAACGTCGTGTCGCAGACGTTGCTCCTGCCGTGCAGCTTCGGCAAAGTCTATGTCATCCAGGTGCGAGCGCATCTGGGAAAGTTGTTCCTCGGTTATGGCCAGGCCTAACTGCTGCTGGGCCTCGGCCAGCGCGAGCCAGATTCGCCGCCAGGTGGAAAATTTGCGCTGCGGAGAAAAAACAAAAAGCATCTCACGCGACGCGTTGCGTGCCACGAGCGGACTTTGATACACCTGCTGGGATAAAACGTTTTCCATTCCATACACCCGAAATATGTCTGCCCGATTGGCCGCACGGAAAGCGGACATCGCCTTGCGTGATTCAATCGCCATCAAATGGTAACATGGAACGCTGGTGCGCGAAAGTTCATACGTTTATGAAAGGATTTTGATCATGATGGAAAACCAGAACGCACAGACCAACACCTCCGAATCACCTGCGGGAATTCATGTGGATGCTGATTGGAAATCGCAGGCGGAACGGGAAAAGGAGGAGTTGGCCAAAAAGGTTGGTGATGCCGCCCCGCCACAGACCGCACCCGCAGGCGACGCGGCAACACCCGCTGGCCAACCCGCGGATGATTCCGTTGCGCCAAAGCGCGGCACGCTGCCTTCGGCATCGTTTGAACTGCTGGTGGAGCAGTATGCGACGCAAATACTCATGGCGCTCGGGCAATTGCCTGATGGCAGTGGAAAAAATCGCGACAGGGATATGGACTTGGCGCGGCTCTATATTGATCTGCTGGGAATTATCCAGGAAAAAAGCAAAGGGAATCTTATGCCCCAGCAGCAGGAATTAATTGATGGCCTGCTGTATCAGATGCGCATGGCTTTTGTGGCGGCAGGGCGAAAATAATGGGGGTGCCCGTTTTATACGGAACCTCGGAAGCTCAAGCGGGCATGCAGGCATGGTTATGGGAACGCGACTGTTCTTTGCCGCTTCAGGTCGGCGGGCGGTACATTTTTAATTCGCGTCGAATGGGCCACGGGATAACTCCCGTAGCTGGTCGCCTGAGGTAACCAGCTTAAATACAATCATTGAAGTTAATCTTGCACTGGCCCTTACCATACAATCACCCTGTGCAAACACGGGGCTTAGGGCGCGAACATTTTGTAGTCTGGCGGGTAATAAATCAATTCAACCCGGTTGCCGGACGGGTCCGTCAGGTATATGCCCTGGGTGCCATCGCGATGGGTTTTTATGGATACGCCGCTGTCCGCCGAGGCGGTCTCCAGTTCCGGCAGTGTGGCGCGT